>JAYTBY010000820.1:0-5557 GCA_043736755.1 Planctomycetota bacterium
GATTTTCGCCTGTTCGACCTCATCCTCGGGCTGACGGCGGTGCTCGCGGCGCTGGGCGTCCTGAACGGTCAACTGCTCGCGGGGCTCGAGCGCGCGAAGGAGCTCGGCGTCCTCAAAGCTCTCGGAGTGACGCGCCGCCAAGTCGCCGGCATGGTGCTCTCGGAATCGCTCGTGATCGGCCTGTTCGGCGGGATCCTCGGCACGGGACTCGGCGCAGCGCTGACACCGGTGATCGTGCGCTCGCTCGAATCGCTGTCGGGCCTCGAACTGCCGCACGTCGGGCCGGGACCGTGGCTCTGGATCGTCCCGCTCGGCGCCGTGCTCGTCGCCGTGCTCGCCGCCGTCTACCCGATCGCGCGGATGAACCGCACGAACGCTGTGGGGGCGGTGCGCGCGCCGTAAGTCAGAGGACGACGTCGACGTGGGCTCGGAGCTCGCGCCGAACGGGGCCTCCGAGGTGTTCGAGGTAGACGCGCACCCCTTCCCGGCGTGCGAACTTGAACGCGGGTACGAAGTCGCTGTCCCCCGTGATCACGACGATCGTGTCCGCCAGCCCGCGCAGCGCGATGCGCGCGATGTCGAGTCCGATACGGAGATCTACACCCTTCTGCTCCAGGACAGGTTCGACGTCTTCGGCGCGCAGTGCGCGACCGGTCCTTCCGACCTCGTCGATCGAGCGCGAGCGCACCCGCCATCCACGCACCGCAAGCTCGCCCTTTCTGAAGGCCACGTCGCTCTCGAGCTCGAGGTGGTCCTGCATGCTTTGGCGCTGCGCGTAGACCTCGGTCTTCATGAGGTTCGTGCGCGTCGGATCGACCGGGTTCACGACGATGCCGGTGGCCGGTGGCGCGTCGGACATGTAGATGCGGAGCAGCTCTCGATCGGCCAGTCGCGGGTCACGCAGGACTCGTCGACACTCCGCCATGACATCCTCGGCGGCCGCCGGTCGGCCGAGCTTGGAGCGCAGTCGTTTCAGCACGAAGCCGACGTCGACCAGCAATGCAGTTCGGCGCAACATGAGCAGAAGGGCGACCTCGCGAATTCGTGGCCCCCGTCCGGTTGCCCGAACGGTGACTCTTGGATCGGTACGAACTGGCGAGGTCTGGGTGATCTTTCTCCAAGAAGGAGGACGCGCCGGCTCCCCTTAGAGTGGCGGATGAACTCGCAGTTCCGTGAGGCGGTGCCGCAAGTCGGTCGCTGCGACGGAGTTGAAGCGTGGGGGACGCGGCATCGGCCTCGGCCGGCGCGCCTCCAGCCCATCCAGCCGACTCGGAGCTGCGACCCGTCCGGGACGCAGGCCGCTCGCACACCTTGACTCTTCCCCGTTCCGGACTCCGCCGCTAGACTCCCCGGCCCGAACGCGGGGACGTAGCTCAATTGGTTAGAGTACCGGCCTGTCACGCCGGTGGTTGCGGGTTCAAGTCCCGTCGTCCTCGCCACTCTCCCACCCCCGATGGGGCGGAGGTGGCGCCCTGGCCCCGCGAATCGGCATGGAGCGGCGACGAGCTGCACGGTCCGGCGGTGTCGGACGCCAAGCAGGACGCCGAGACAGCGCTGTCCGTCCCAGTCCGCGAGGCGGATCGTCGGATCGCTGCGCGCCTACTCGAACGTGACCGCCACCGCGGACGACAGGTTCGCCGACGGTGCCGTGACGAAGTCGCGGAACCACACTTGGAAACGCCACGTCTCGCCGGGCGCGACCGCGACCGTGGGGAACAGCGGCAACGCGCGGATGTCGACGTCGAACGCGACGCTCCCGCTGGCGCCCGAGTTCTGCGCGGACTGGCTGAAGCGGCCGGCCGAGCCGCCGACGCACAAGGTGCCGAGTCCGAACGGCGGTGCCGTGGACGCCGCGGCGCTGCCGAAGATCAGGATCGCCACCTTGTTCGCGGGCAGCTGATCGCAGTGGATCTGGAGCGGCTGCTCGCCCGCGAGGTGCGTCCCGTACGCCGAAACGCGCGCCGGGAGGCCACTCGAGTTCGGCGTCGCAGGATTGCAATACGTGACCGCGTCGCCGCCGAAGCGCACGAGCTGGAGGTCGTCGTCGAAAGCCGCGACCGACACGATGAAGGTCCCCAGGGTCGGCGATACAGCCGTGTGCGTGACGAAGGGTGCGCTCGGCAGCACTTCCTCGACGTACGACGCCGGACCCGCCATGCGCATGCGCCAGATCTTTCGGCGAACCTCGGACTCGCAGATCACGAGGCGGTCGCCGAGACGCTCCATCTGGAACGGGTAGTGCGAGAATGCCGCGGAGGGCGTCGATTGCGGCAGACCGAGCGTCTGCACGAAGACTCCGGTTTGGAGATCGAGCACGCGGACCGCGAGCGTGATGCCCAGGGGCGCCGACTGCGGGTCGAAGACCAGGAAGTACGCGTAGCGGCCCGCGGCGTCGAGCGCGAGGTTGAGCACCGTATTCGACGTTGCGATCGTCGTGACGCTCGGCGTTCCGGCCAGGTCGACGACGAACGCCTGCGGGTAACCGAACGCGCCGACGACCAGTCGCAGTCCGTCGGCCGTGAATTCGGCCTCGAGCGACTGGTTGGCGAGCGGCACCGTCGCGATCGTCGACTGTGACGCGACGTCGACCAGGTGGATCGCGTTGGGACCGAACATCACGACCGCGAGCATCGTGCCGGCAGGGTTCAGCAGCATGCGAAAATGGAACGGCGACTGGAGCGCGAGGCTTCCGATCGCGTGCGTCGCGGCTCCATCGACGTCGAGGAACGTCAGCACGTCGGGCATCGACGAGCGCACGATGGCTCGGCGACCGTCGCTCGTAATCACGACTTCGCGCGGGGTTCCCGGAACGACGAGTTCGGTGAGTACGAGTCCCTGCACGAGATCGATCACGGCCACCGAAGGCGGTTCCTCGAGCCAGACGAAGGCCACGTTCGCTGTCGGGCTGACGGTGACGCCCCACGGCTTCCCTTTCATGCGCGTCACGGTCTGGACGGCGCGGTTCAGGAGATCGACGAAGGCGACGTTGTTCGAAGCCGCGCACGCGACGGCGGCGTGCAGGCCGTCACTCGTGAGAGACAGCGAAGCGGGGCCGTCGAGTTCGACTCCCTCGCCGACCCTCCTCGTCCACGTCGGCGTGAGTGATGCCTGCGCGGAATTCCAGCGCCGCACGTTCTCGTCGAGCACGTAGCTCATCCCGACGGCGACGTGCGCGACGGGGCTCGCGTCGAGCGCGAAGACGAATTGTGCCGGGTCGGTCGCGACGACCGTTTTCGTGAGCAACGAGACGAGCTTGGTGTCGAACATCGACACGAGCACGAAGCGACCGTCGAACGTCGGCTCGATGGAGGCGACTGGATGTGCGCCGGTCGCGATCGTCTGCTCGACGCCGGTCGTGAGGTCGACCGCAAAGAGTCCCTCGAATGCGCCAAAGATCGCAGTGCGCGCATCGCTCGCCAACACGATGTCGCCCAGGAACGGCGAACTCGCGATCGGAATGGAGCTCGTCGCGAGGGTCTGCAGATCCACGACGGCGAGGGACGACGAGCCGGAGCCTGGCCCTCCGGAGACGTACGCGACCGCCCTCGTGCCCGCAGGGTCCAGGGCGACGCGCACGGGCGGGTTCGGGAGCGTCGACAAGCTCGCGAGCAGTTGACCGGTTGCGACTTCGTAGACGAGAAGCTCACCCGTGGCGTAATTCGCGAGAACGATCCGTTGGTCGTCGGGTGTGAGCTCGAAGTCTGCGGTCAGGACGGTGAAGATTGTCGACGACAGCGTGAAGCCGACCGGCCCCTGCACCGGCGTGGCGAAGCGCGAGAGGACTTGCCCGCCCACGACGTCGACGACGACGAACTCGCCGTTGCCGAACGGGAACGTGCCGACGGAACCGACGATCGCGCGCGCGCTGTCGGACGTCGAGACCGAGCGGTACGGTTCGATCCCGACGTTCGCGACGCTGTGGAGGACCGTGCGCGACGCGATGTCGACGATGCAGAGCGTCCCCGACGCGACGCACGAGACCAGCGCGCGCGCCCCGTCGGGCGTGAGCGCGACGTGGATCGGCTCGTCGTCGACGACGGCGCGGCCCAGGCGCGCGCCCGACGCGACGTCGAAGAACTCGACGCTGTCCGAGTCACGGCAGACGATGACCGCGGTCGTTCCGTCCGCGGTGATCTCGACGTCGATCGGCATGTCACCTTCGACGCCGACCTCGAGCAGGATGCGCACGTCGGTCGTCGCCAGCGCGAGGCTGCCTCCGGATTCCGTCGTCGGCGCCAGCGACGTGTCGCGGAACGCGCGCGCCTCGGCGTAGCTCATCGCGCGTGGCAGCAGAGTTGCGCGCACGCGGCCGAGGTCGATGCTGTGAACCGGTGTCTCTTGCGCGAGAGCGGCGGCGAAGAACGAGCCGAGGAGCGGGACGAGCGAACGCACGAGCGAACGGTGGAAGTGCATACGAATAAAAGATAGTTGGAGTTCAGCGACTGGACAGGAGAGCGCATGTCCGGGAGCAAGGCGTATGCCGCCGCCCGAACCGCTGCGTCTCCCGTTCCTCCGCGTCGAGGCGGGTGGGAGTGGGCGGATCCGCACATATTGCCCGCGCGTTCGCCACCCGATTCAGGGGTGGAGCGCGCTGCTCTGCGCGCCGCGAGGGCGGCCGCGCCGATTCCGACACCCGCGGAGGTCCAAGACGCGAGTCGGCCGTCAGAGGCCGCGATGCGTCGGCCGATCCGCGCCACCCTCCACGGGATCCCGGTCCGCGGACCGTTCGGACGCACCTATTCCTCGACGACGCCTTCGATACGTCCGAGGTCGATCCACCGCAGAATCACGCCCGTCCCGCCCGAGGCGAGGGCGAGCACGTCGTGCGGTCGCGCTGCGCTGTCGCGCGCCGAGAACCACACGTCGACCGTTCCGTCGTGATCGACGTCACCGGCCATGGCGCTGAATCGGCCGAGCTGCGTGAGTTGCCGTCCGCCGTGCCACGCTCGAATTTCGACTCCGTTCGCACCCGAGAGGATGCGCACACAACCGGCATCGACGCCGCCGAGTCGTTCGGCGCGCGGCAGGTTCCAACCCGGATCGGCGAGCACGACGTCGTTCACTTGGTCAGTGTCGACCAGGCCGGCGAGGCGCAGTTGCGTGTCAGCGAGCTCGGGGGACCAGACCGGTAGTTCCAATCGCTGGAGGATGCGCGCGGCACCGACCGAGACGATTGCGAGCGAGCTCGAGTGCCCGAATGGATCACGCCCGAGTACGCCGAGGTCCACCGTCCCGTCCCCGTCCCGATCGCCGACGACGACGAGCGCGCCGCTCGGACTCGAGGACTCGCGCGGCCTTGTCTTTGGCTGCAGAGATTCGGGCGCCGACCTCGCGTCTCCTGCCCCATCGGACTCACCATTCACGGCCTCGCCCGAGGGCACGGCGCCGCTCGGCGACGCACTCGATGCACTCGGCGTGCTCGATGCGCTCGGCGTGCTCGACGCACGCGACGCACTCGGCGCACTCGACGTGCTCGGCGTGCTCGACGTGCTCGACGTGCCGATCCCGGCTTCCGGCACAGATCCGGCGGCCCCTGAACCGTCCGTCGACCGCGACG
>JAYTBY010000821.1:0-2552 GCA_043736755.1 Planctomycetota bacterium
CCGAGAGAGAGGCCCGTTCGGGGCCTCTCGACTTTCCACGGCCAGTCTAGGTGCCCTGGGGACCTTGTGCCAAGCCGTATCGTCCAAAATCTGCCGTGAACGGGAGGGTTGTTGGCGCACCCGGGGCAGGTTTGCTCAAGAGTGGGGAACGAACAGCCGATTCCGTGCCTCATGGGCGACGACTCGGCACCTCTCTGTTTCACCTGCGCGCTTCCGAGCGCGAACAACCTGCAGTTCAACCGGCTACCGAACGGCCTTGTGTGTCCGGCCTGCCGGGACCGCTTGCTCGACTCGATCGCGCCCGCGTTGCCCAACCGAGCCGCGGACCGGGTCCCCGAGCTGGGCGCGGGCACACGCATGCACGAAGAGGCGCATCGCGAGAGCGACTGGGATGGCGGTCATCGCCCTTGGCCTCCGCCGGGATTGGCGTCCTAGATCCCTGCGCGACGGGCCGCGACGCACGGTGATGGCCGGCATCGGTTCTGCTTTCGAAACTGAGGCCTGGGAGGGCCGCGGGCGCCTCAATGCGCTTTCGATCCGGCCTCGACCCCGCGCCCCGACGCCGCGGAGCCTTCTTCCAGTCGCTCGCGCAGATCGTCCGGCAGGGGGATCGGTCCACGCGCTCGGTCCTTGAGGTCGATGCAAGCCAGTTCCACGGTGACACTCGCGATGCGGACGCCATCGGCCTCGCGCGTGATCTCGGACTCGAAGCTCACCGAGGCGGCGCGGATCCGCCCCACGCGCGTCGTGACCGTGAGCACGTCCTCGTAGAGCGCCGGTGCGCGGTAGCGGGCCTCGAAGCGGCGCACCGGGAGACCGATCCCGCGACGTTCGAGATCGGCGTAGGAACAGCCTCGATCGCGCATCAGGCTCGTGCGGCTTTCTTCGACGAAGAGCGCGTAGTTCGCGTGGTGCACGACGCCCATCTGATCCGTCTCCCCGTAGCGGACGCGCAAGCGGAGGACGTGGTGCGAGGGAGGCGTCATCCGGTCGAGCATCGCAGGCCGTGCAGCAGAGAACCACTGGCGGCGAGCGGGGTTCTCGTGGCAGCCTCCGCGGCGCGCTGGTAGAACCGCACCCCGCTTGGCCGCTGCGACTCAATCTTTTGGACGAGGCGACGCCCGCGTCGCGGCGCTCCTCACGTGGGTCATCCCTGGCGCCGGGCATGTCTACCTGGGTGCGCCGCTGTTTGGGATCGCGGCCTTCCTGGTCGTCACGGGGCTCTACCTGCTCGGCATCCGCTTCTCCGAGGGCATGGCCTTCGAGTTCCTCCAACCCGATCTGCGCTCACCGATCGCGCCGGCACTGACGCCGGAGATCGGCAACCTCTCGGCCGTCATCTGGCACATGCGCACGTACGGCTTCGGACCGGCGTTCCCGCGACCGTGGCCGGCGCATATCGATCTGGGCACATTTCTCACAGCCTGCAGCGGGCTCCTGAACGCGTGCCTCGTTTGCAAAGCGCACTTCGATGCGCGCGTCCCGAAGGGGATGATCACGACGCGATTGTCGCCGAGTCTGCTCGTACTCGCCGGTTGGGTCCTGCCGGGTCTTGGGCATTGGCTGCAGGGCCGCCGTCTCCGAGCGGGAATCGTCTTCGTCGTCGTCGCTGGATTCGTCGTGCTGGGCACGCTCCTCGCGGACGGTGCGAACCTCGATCGTGAGCGGCACTTCTACTACTGGAGCGGCCAGTTCCTCGCCGGCGCGCCGGCGTGGATCCTCGAGTTCATGCACGGTCACGCACTCGTACGGGCCGAGGTTCCCTACGGCGACGCGGGGCTCGCGTTCGCCGGAGTCGGCGGGCTCCTGAACATCCTGGCGTGGCTGGACGTCTACGGCGTCGCCGAGCGCGATGGGCTGGCGCATCTCGAACCCGAGGCGCCGCCCGTTCGCGAGGTCACTTCGTGATCGATCCCGTCGTTCACCTCGCGCTCTTCGCGGCCATCGGCATCGGCATCGTGGCGCTCGCCGCCTTCTATTCGGAGCCGGAAGACGCCCAGGCCCGGCCCTTGCTCCCGCGGCGCTTCGTGGTCTTCGTCCTGGGTTGCTGTGTGCTCGCGCTCGTGGTCGTGATCGCCGAGCACACCGTCGCGAGCGTGCGCTGACGCGCGTGTGAAGTCTCCACGGTCTAGGGAGTCAGCTCTCGCTGCCGCGCAAGCGTCGGTAGAGCCCGCCCGGTGCGCGCGCGACCCGACCCGCGAGTTCGAGCTCGACGAGCGTCGCGAGCACCTCGAGCCCGCCGAGGCCGACGCGTTCGGCGATCTCGCTCGCGTCGAGCGTCTCGCCTTGCAACGCGGCGAGGATGGACCGGGCGGGCTCGCTTTCCGAAGTCTCGCCGGGTTCTGCTCGGGGGTCGGCCTCGCTGGTGGCGGGAACCCCGAGGATCTCGCGGACGATTTCCCCGGGCGACTCGACCAAGGATGCACCCTCGCGCAACAGCTTGTGGGCTCCGCGCGACAGCGGGTGGTCCACGCGGCCAGGCAGTGCCCACACCGATCGGCCCTGGTCCGCGGCCCAGCGCGCCGTGATCAACGATCCCGAAGCCGCCGCGG
>JAYTBY010000822.1:0-12556 GCA_043736755.1 Planctomycetota bacterium
CTGGCCTTGCCCGCGGGGTCTTTCACGGGCCTCGTTGCGAGCCGATCCAGCGATTCCCTCGACGAACTGGCTCTGGAATCGGGCGGTCTATCGGTCGACTCCATCGTCGAGAACTCTCCGGCGGATCTCTCCGGAGTCGAGGTCGGGGACCTGCTGGTGGAGGTCCGCATCGCCGGTCGGGTCGTCGCGCCGAGCTGGCCGAGCGAATGGCGCGCGATCGAACTCGGAGCAGCGCCTGGGACTTCCATCGAAGTCGTGCTCGACCGTGCCGGTGTGGAGCGGGCCGCGACCGTCGTGACGATCGCGCGCGCGCATTCGGCCGCACGAGAGAACGCCGAACGCTTCCGCGAAGAAGATCGCGCGGGTGTCGTTCTCCGCACAGCGAGCGAAGTGGAAGCGCGTTCGGCCGGCCTCGCACCGGGCGGCGGCGCCGTGGTCACAGGTCTCTCGATGCGCAGTCCTTGGCGATCTGCTGGCGTGCGCTACGGCGACCTCGTGTGCTCCATCGGGGGCAAGCCCGTCGCGCATCCCCAGGTCGTGCTCGATGAGATTCGTAAGGCGAACGAGGACGGTGAGCTCGAGCTCATCGTCGTTCGCGACGCACAGAGCCTCGAACTCACGGTCGGTGTGTCGAGACGCGAGAGCGAGATCACGTCGTTTTCGATCCCGTTCCTGTTCTCGTACTCGAACGATCGCGGACGCTCGGAGACCTCCGTCCTGTTCGGGCTGTTCGCTTACGAATCGACACCGGCCGCGTGGCGCATGAGCGTCCTTTGGTTCGTTGAGTTCAGCGGTGGCGACGCCGATCGGCTCGAGGTCGAATCCACGAGAGTCGACGACGCAGCGCGAGGCGAAACTCCATGATCTACGTGGCACTCGCCCTCCTCGCTCAAAGTCCGCCACCGCTGGCGCGGACGTGCTCGATCCCGATCGCTGAAGGGAGCCGCATCGAGGAAGTTCTCTCGTGTGATTTCTCGGGTGACGACATCGCGGACGTGTGCATTGCCACGCGCGTGGCACGCGTCAGTGGCGCGAAAACGCCGACTCGCGCACGGTTGGCGATCCACGCGCGCGTCGCGGCCGCGATCCCGTTTCGCACGACTCCCGACGCCGCGCTCGATTTGCCATCTGACGTCGTCGCTTTCGCGGCGTGCGACGTCCTGCCGGACGTCGGTCGCGAAGTCCTCCTATTCAACGCGACGGGGGTCTTCGTGTGGCGTTGGCGCGAAACGGACGAGTCGAAGCGGGTCGTACGCCTCCTCGACTGCGATCTCCTGTGGCAACTTCCCGCTGGGGGAACTCTGTTCCACTTGCAGGACAGTGTCGTGGACCTCGACGGCGACGGCCGCGAGGACCTCGTCCTACCCGAACCGGATGGTGCGCGCGTCGTGTTTCAGAAAGCTCCCGGAGAATCGCCGCGTTTCGGATCGCCGACGCAAATCTTCGTCCCCGAGGACGTCTTCGATGGTCGCGGCGCGGACGCCCGCATGGTGAAGGTGCGCTCCCGCAACGGCCGTAGGCAACTGAACATCGACCTCGGCGACGATTTCGATCTGCGCGGCGACGCGGATCGCGGCGGGCCCTACATCAGCATCGAGGAGAGCGCGAAACCGATCGCAGCGCTCGACTGGGACAGTGATGGCGATCGCGATCTCCTCGCACTGTCCGATGCGGCGCTCTACGTTTGGATCCAGGAGCCGCGCGGAGTCTTCGATCCGGCACGTCGCCTCGAACTCGCGTCGCCGGTGCCGCGGGATCGATCGCGCGAGTTGGACGTCTCCTTTCAGGTTCGCGCGCTCGACATCGATCGCGATGCCCGCGCAGACGCGGTCTTCTTCGCGCAAGATCAGCGTGCGGACTCGGCGCGCACTCAGGCGCTCGTCTTCCGTCACGGGCCGACCGAGAAGGACGCACCGGCGCTCTTCGGTGCCGAAGGCCGGCCGACCGAGTTGCTCGTCCTCGACGGGTTCGGGCGACTGCTCGCGATCGAGGACGTGGATGGCGACGGATTCCCCGACCTCGTTGCAGCGGCCCTGCGACCGAACTTGATCGACGCGCTCCGTGCTGCAGCCAGCGAACGGATCGACACCGAGCTCTACGTCTTCCTGAACAAGAACGGCCAGGGGTTCTCGCGCAAACCCGACCTCACGCGCGTCCTCTCCCTGCAGGCGTCGGGTGGCGACGGCAGCGGCCCGAGCCCGTTTCTGGCCGACTTCGCTGGCGACGTGACCGGTGACGGGATCCACGACCTCTTCGTGCGGACGGATCGCGATCGACTGCGCGTCCACATGGTGCGTCGCGGGCGTGATGGGACCCTCTCGGTCGTCGACACGCCGCTCTACGAGTTGGCGATCGACAAGAAGTCGCGCGTGCTCGTCCCCGGCATCGTCATGGAGCGCACGCCGGACGTCTTCGTCATCGAACAGGGAGCCGTGGTGTGCGCCAGCTTCCGTTGATCCTCGCCTGTGTAGGGCAAGGCGAGCCACCGGGTCTCGTCGTCACGGCCAGCGTCGAGCCTCCGTTTCACGTCGCAGAGCACCGCGCGCTCGACGTCGGTGCGGCGCCCGGCACCGAGCTCGTCCTGATCGGTTCTTTGGGCGAAGTACGCACGTTGCGCCTCGTCGACGGTACGCAGCGCGAGTTCGCTGGTGGACTGACCTTGGCGGATCCGCGTCACGCCGTGTTCGCCTTCGCACCGCTTCGGGGAGGGACGAAGCCGGATCTCTTCGTCGCGTCGCCGCGTGGGCTCGAGATCTTCAGTGCTGGTGACGACGGCGCATTCGCCGCGACGACGATTGCAACAGCGCCGCGGGCTCGATTCCGATTGCGCACGGGTGTTCCGATGCCGGCTCCGATGGCCCAGGACATCGATGGTGACAGCGTGATCGACGTGGTCGTCCCCGACGGCGAATCGCTCGACGTGTGGCTGCAACGCCCCGCGACGGGCGAGGGCCAGGGAGTCGCGTTCGTGAAGGGGGCCAGTGTGCGCGTTCCCGCGTCGACATCGCGCTCGACGGGAGCACAGGCCATTTCCGACCGTCTCGTCTCCGGAATCACGATCCCGAGTCTCTCGCGTCTCGACGTGAACGGCGACGGGCGCCTCGACATCGTCGTCGAGGAGGGCGAGCTGCGCGCCTTCCATCTCGTGCGTGCCGACGGCTCGATCCCGACGGACCCCGATTCGACGCTCGATCTGTCGATCTTTCGCGACACGACGGCCGAGGCCAGCGTCGCGCCAGGACGCACGCTCGCGGGGCTGGATCGCGCGCTGCACGAGATGCGCGATCTCGATGGCGACACGATCCCGGATCACGTCATCGCGCACCGGCGCAAGGTGTGGGTCTTCCGCGGCAGCCAGGATGCGCCGCGATTCCAGTCGCCGACCAGCATCCTGAAGACGGCCGACGATGTGACGGCACTGCTGCTCATCGACCTCGACGGGAACGCGCGACCCGATCTCGTGCTGTTGCGCGTGCAGGTGCCGAGCGTCGCCACGATCCTGCGCGGGCTCGTCGCGGAATGGGAGGTCGAGGTCGGCGCGGTCGGCTATCGCGCCGGTGGTGAGCGCGACTTCGAAGCCACGCCGGCGTGGCGCAGCACGTTGGGTTTCCGCGTGCCCGCGATCCTCTCGATCCTCAAGGACCCCGAGGGACTCGTGCGCAGGTTCGAAGACGCCGGGAAGAAGCTGCGCGTTTCGGCCGAAGGGGATGTCGACGGCGACGGTCGCGCCGACGCGTTGCTCGTCTCCGAGGACGCGACGAGCATCGATCTGTGGCTCGGCGACGTCGACACCGTGCGCGCGACGCGCGAAACTCCTGAGGACATCCTGCGTCACGCGCTGTTCGACGAAGAAGAGTCGACCTGGGACCTCGACCGTCTCGTCGGCTGGTTCGCGGGTGTCGCCGAGCGTCGGGTGCAGGCACTCACCGGCGGTCGTCCAGCTACTGGGGCGCTGAAGCTGCGCCCGGTTGCTGAGTGGCGCCTGACGGGACTCGAGACCGCTGACGTAGACGGCGACGGACGCCTGGAAGCGATCGTTCGTTACGACGCTCCGGACGGGACCAAGAGCGTGTTCGACGTCGTGCGCTGGCGGTGAACCGCGCCGCAGGCTTCAGAGCCCGAGGAGAATGTTCGGCCCCTCGCGTCGCCGCGTGCCGCATCCAGTGTCCCCTTGAGGGTGTGAAGATCTCGAGCCTGCACGCTCTCACATACTGGTAGCGCTGCTTCTGCGGCGCGGCGCCTGCGATTTCTTCCCAGGCCATCACAGCCATGGGACCTGTTTCTTCGGGGCCTCTCAGCCGCCCGCCCGCATGCGCGGCTTGAAGTTCAGTGCGCGCACCAGGAACGCCCACTCGTCGGCCAGTTCCTCGATCTGTAGAGCCGTCGGTTTCCCGGCACCGTGCCCGCCGCGCGTTTCGACGCGGATCAAGCACGGATTCTCGCATCCCTGGGCTTCCTGGAGAGCCGCAGCGAACTTGAAGCTGTGCGCCGGCACGACGCGATCGTCGTGTTGGCCAGTTGTCACGAGGGTAGGCGGATAGCACGTCCCCGGCTTCAGCGTGTGCAGCGGTGAGTAGGCGTACAAGTAGCGGAACGCAGCTGCGTCGTCGCTGCGGCCGTAGTCGCTGGCCCACGCCCAACCGATGGTGAAACGGTGGTAGCGCAGCATGTCGAGCACGCCGACGCCGGGGATCGCCGCGCCGAAGAGGTCAGGCCGTTGCGTCATGCACGCGCCGACGAGGAGGCCCCCGTTGCTGCGTCCGTGAATCGCGAGCTTCGGTGTGGACGTCCAACCTCGAGCAATCAAGTGCTCGGCACCCGCGATGAAGTCGTCGAAGACGTTCTGCTTCCGCTCCTTCGTGCCCGCGTCGTGCCATTCACGGCCGTACTCGGATCCACCGCGCAGGTTCGCGACGGCGTAGGTGCCTCCGAGCTCCATCCAGGCGAGCACGCCGGGCGAGAACGCCGGCTTGATCGGTACGTTGAAACCGCCGTAGCCGTAGAGCAAACACGGTGTGTCGCTCGCCGGCTTCACATCCTTGCGCCTCGACACGTAGAGCGGGATCTTCGTCCCATCCAAGCTGGCGTAGAACGAACGCTCGGTCACGTAATCGTCCGTGACGAACGGGACCTTCGGCGACCAGAATCGTTCGGCCCGGCCCGTGCGCGCGTCGAAGCGCCACACTTCCGTCGGCGTCGTCGTGCTCGTGAAGGAGAAGAAGGCCTCCGGAACGTCGAAATCACCGCTGAAACTGCCCACGGACCCGAGCGGTGGCATGGGGATCGCACCTTCGTCCCGGCCGTCGAGCGCGAAAACGCGCAACTCGTTCGCTGCGTCGACGAGGTACGTCACGACGAGCTTGCCGCCCGCCGCGCTGACGGACTCGATGGCGTTGGGCCCCTCGGGGACGATCGTCGTGACTCGCGCAGGATCAGCGAGGTCGATCGCGACGATCCGTCCGCGCGCTGCATCCTTGTCCGTCTGGAAGTAGAGGCGTGAGCCCTCTTTCGCGAGGAAGTTGTACTCGGCATCGAACGCGTCGAAGAGGGGCACGAGCGGTGAGCCAGGCTCCTTCAGCGGCTTCATGTAGACGCGGTTCTTCTGCTCGGTGCCCTGCGTCTGCACGACGACGAGGAGTTCGCCGTCGTCGGTCACGCGGGCGTAGAAGCCCCACTCCGGTTGATCCCTACGTGCATGCACCACGACGTCGCTGGCTTGCTCTGTGCCGAGGCGATGGAAGTAGAGCGTGTGGTTCGCGAGCGCCTTCGTTCCCGTCGCATCGTGCTCGGGGTACGTCGAGTAGTAGAAACCAAGACCATCCGGAGCCCAGGCGACGCCTGAGAACTTGATCCACTCGAGGACATCGTGGACGTCGCGTCCGGTGGCGATCTCACGCACGCGGATCGTGTTCCAGTCGCTACCCGCTTCGCTGAGCTGATAGGCGAGGTACTTCCCGTCCTTGGACGTCGAAGTCCCCGACACGGAAACCGTGCCGTCCGCGCGCAGAGCATTCGGGTCGAGCAGCACGCGGCCAGCATCACCGGGCTGATCCGCGACGTAGATCACGCTCTGGTTCTGGAGCCCGTCGTTCCTCGACCAGAACCACTTCCCGCCCTCGTAGCCGGGCGGCGTGATACGCGCGTAGTTCCACAACTCGCCGATGCGCGCCTCGATGCCCTCGCGCTCGGGAACAGCGTCCACGTAGGCGCGCGTCAACTCGTTTTGTGCCTCGATCCAACGCACGGTCGGCGCGGAGTCGGGATCTTCGAGGCCACGGAACGGGTCGGCGATCTTCGTCCCGTGGTAGTCGTCGATCACAAGGGATCGGTCCGGCACTGGGTAGGTCCGCTTCGTCGGCGCGGTCGCGTCGGAGATCGTCATCGTGCCCTCCGTATGGCAGGCGCCGAGCGCGAGTGCAACGACGATGGAGGTGGCGTAGATCTCGATCTCTCGGAGCATGATCACTTGCTTGCAGGGGCCGTCGGTCCTCGGAGTAACGACTCCTCGGGCGGGTGCCGGCGATGGTAGCCGGTGGATGCCTGCCAGGCGGATCCCACGGCGCAAAGGTCCTGTTCTCCGTCGATCTGCCCCGTGAACGTGATGCCCGTCGGCAGACCCAACGCATCGAATCCGTCGGGCATGGCCAACGCGGGATGGCCCGTGAGATTCGCCACGACGAGCGCCGCTGAGCCCCATGTCGGATGGACGAGCACGTCGACTCGTTCCATCACCACCGCCATCTCCTGTTGAAGTCGCGTGCGGAGGCGCGAGGCCCGGATGTACTCGACCGCCGGCACGAGCTGCGCCGCGCGAAATGTGTTGGGCCAGGCGCGATCGTCCTGCCACACGAGCTTTTCGTCGTCACCGTTGCGCGTGATCGCGTCGAACACCGTGGCCGCTTCGGTCGTCAGGATGGTGAGCAGCGCCGACGCGTCCGTTTTCGGGAGTTCCACCTCGAAGACTTCGCATTGCGCTCTGCGCAACGTGTCGAGGATGGCTCTCTGGCCCGGGGCCCCGTCGAACGCACCCTTCGGGACGCCGACGCGCAAACCCGCGAGCTTCTGGGCGCGCCCCGGAGAGAACGCCGCATCGCGGGCGTCGTGCACCGTCTCCGATGGACCCTCGATCGCTCCGAACACGATCCCAGCGTCCAAGGCGGAGCGCGCGATCGGTCCGACCTTGTCCATTGTCCAGGACAAGGCCATCGCTCCTCTGCGACTCACGCGGCCGAAGGTCGGTCGCAAGCCGGTCGCCCCACACACGCGCGACGGCGAGACGATCGAGCCGAGTGTCTCGGTGCCCAGCGCGAACGGCACGCAACCCGCGGCGACTGCGCTGGCCGAACCGGCGGAGGAACCGCTCGATCCCCGCTCGAGATCCCAGGGATTGCGCGTGCGCCCTCCGAACCACAGATCGCCGTAAGCGAGCTCGCCCATCGAGAGCTTGGCCACGAGGACTGCTCCCCATGCTTCGAGGCGCGCGATGACCGCCGCGTCCTCTTCGATGCGCTGTTCGCGCCAGATCGACGAGCCCCACGTGGTGGGAGCACCGCAGGCAGCGAAGAGGTCTTTGGCGCCGAACGGGACTCCGTGCAGGAGCCCGCGCCACTTGCCGTCGGCGATGTCCGCGTCGATGGCGCGCGCGTTGGCGCGCGCGCGCTCGGGGACGAGGTTCACGACGCAGTGCAAGACCGGATCGAGTCTTTCCAGGCGCGCGAGGCACAGATCGACGAGCTCGAGGGAGGTCACCGTGCGAGCGCGCAGGTGTGCCGCGAGTTCGGGGATCGATGCGAAAGCCAAGCTCTCGAGGTTCGCCGGTCGCACGACGTTCGGCATCTCGACGGGCATGAGTTCGATCCGCGGTGGACGCGGTGCAACGCCCGGCAGCAAGGGTGAGAACGCGAAGGCCGGGGCCAGGTCGTTCGGTAGCGGCTCGGAACGCCAAGTCGCAAAAGTTGCGGCCTGTTCGGCTGCCAGGCCGCGCAGTTGCGCGACCTCGGCCTCCGTGAACTCGAGACCGGCATGTCGTCCCAGAGCGACGAGCTCGGCATCCGCGGCGGCGGTGTCGGTCGTCTGCGACCAAGCGACATGACTGGCGAGGACGGGGAGGAGGAACAGCCGGAGGATGAGGCGCATCGCGTGAAACCTATCCGGGATGGACATCCGCCGCGCGCGGAGACCGGTCCGGCACCTGTCCCTCGGACGCGCGCGTTGCCACACTCCCGCGCAGCATGGACACGAGCAACCCAAGGGCGGCGAAGATGAGGGTCCTCGAGCGGCTCGGACTCCATCGCCCCGAGCTGCGGGCATGGGCGCTCTACGACTGGGCGAACTCGGCGTTCTTCACGACCGTCGTGGCGGCGGTCTTCCCGATCTACTACTCGAAGGTCGCCGCCGCGGGGCGCGACGATGTCCTCGAGACCTACTCGGGAGTGACGAGTGCCGCCATGCTCGTCATCGCGGTGCTCGGTCCGATCTTGGGTGCGATCGCGGACACGAGTTCGCAGAAGAAGACGTTTCTGGGCTCGTTCATGGCCCTGGGCGCCATCGCGACCGCGTGCCTCTTCTTCGTCGAACGAGGCGACTGGGTGCTCGCTTGTGCACTCTTCGCGCTCGGGAATCTGGGCGTCGCGGGCAGCTTCGTTTTCTACGACGCGCTCCTGCCCTCGGTCGCGAAGCCGGACGAGCTCGATCGAGTCTCCTCGGCGGGTTACGCGTTGGGCTACCTCGGCGGCGGGACTCTCCTCGCGCTGAACATCGCGGTGATCCAACACCCAGAGTGGCTCGGCGTCGCCGCCGATTCCACGCTGCCCACGCGGCTGGCCTTCGTCTCGGTGGCGGTTTGGTGGGTCGTTTTCTCGTTCCCGCTCTTCCTGCGCGTCCCCGAGCCGAAGCGCACGTTCGAGAGTGACGAGCACGCGGGTCAATCCGCGATCCGCACCGCGTTCACCCGACTCGGCGAGACCCTCAAGGAAGCGCGCTCGTACCGCCAAGTCTTCCTCATGCTCATCGCGATGCTCGTCTACAGCGACGGCATCAACACGGTCATCCGGATGGCGCTCGTCTACGGCGACGAACTCGGTATCGACGGGCCACAGATGATCGTCGCCGTGCTGGCGGTCCAGTTCATCGGCGTGCCCTGCGCGTTCGGGTTCGGGTGGCTCGCGGGCCGCATCGGGCCGAAGCGGTCGATCCTCATCGGCCTTGGCCTGTACGTCGTCATCGTGCTTCTCGCGGCGCGCATGGAGACGATCCAGGACTTCTACGTCGTCGCGGCTGGCGTCGGCATCGTCCAGGGTGGCTGCCAGGCGCTGTCACGGTCGCTCTTCGCGAGCATGGTCCCAGCGCACAAGATGGGGGAGTTCTTCGGACTGTTCGGCGTTCTCGAGCGATTCGCGAACGTCCTCGGTCCGGCCGCGTTCTTCCTGGCGATTCGCGTGACGGGCGACACGCGGGCGGGCATGTTGCCGCTCATCGGATTCTTCGCACTCGGCGCGTTCCTGCTCTCGAAGGTGGACGTCGAAGCCGGACGCGAGATCGCACGGGAGCGTAGTGCCGCGTGACGCGTGCGCAGTTGCGCGAGCGCAGCGCAGCGTGCGCAGTGCAGCGTGCGCAGCGCCGCGTGCGCAGCGTGCGCGGTGCCGTGTGACGCAAGCGCGGCCGTGTGAAACGCACGAGGCCGGTCCCGAGCAGGAACCGGCCTCGCTTCTTCGAAGTCTCGAATCAGGTGAAGTCAGGTCTGTTTCTGCCCGCAGGACGGACAGAACTTGGCGCTCGTCGGAAGTCCGGCGCCGCACTGGAAGCAGAACTTCGAACCCGCGGCTTGCGCGCCCGCGGCGGCTGCTGCACCAGCGGCTGCACCCGTCGCGACCGGATCCGGCGCGCGCGGTGCCGGTTGGTTTTGCTGATTCATCATCTGTTGCGCGAGACCGAGTCCGACGCCGAGTCCGGCACCACCGAGCAGGCCTGAATTCCCGCCGCCGTCGCCGCCACCCTTGGCCATCCCCTCACCTGCGCCGAGCATCGCCTTGCCGGCTGCGAACTCACGGAAGGCGCTGACACCACCGACCGTGCGGATGTAGGCCGCGTCGGTGTAGAGCTTCTTCAAATTCACCGCGTCGGTCTCGTCGATCGCGACGACGAAGTTGCCGAGACGCACGATCTTCAACCCGTAGCTCGCGACGTGTGTGTCGAGCGCGCCAATCACTTCGGTCTCGACCTCTTCCGTGTACGCACCCGACGTGACGTCGAGGAGCGGCCACTTGTTCTTGACGAGTAGCTGCGCGACGCGATCGCGAATGGTCTTGAGCACTTGCTCGCGCATCCACGGCTGCACTTCGAAGGCCTGCGCCTTGCCGGTACCCACCAAGTTCACGATGAGCACCTCGGGGTTCGTGACGCGGAAGCTGAACTCGCCGTGGACCATCGTCTGCACGGGGACGCCCGACTTCGGGTCCTCGACGTTGCCGATCGGACCGCCGAACTTGGCGCCCGTGAACTCGCGCATCGTGACGAAGAAGACTTCGGTGATGAACAGGCGCCCGTCCGTCAGCTTGTCGAGGAGCTGCCCGAGGAAGGGGATGTTCGTGCTGTCGAGCGTGTGCCGCCCGGGGCCGAGCGTGCCGACCACCCGACCGTCGCGGAAGAAGACGGCCTGTTCGTCGGCGTTGACGGTCAGTTGGGCGAACTTGGGGACCGTCGGATCGGGGTGCTTCCACACCACGTGGCTCTTCGCCTCGTCCGGGCGCGCGATGACGAGTTCGCCCACGCCGCCCTTGAACCAGTCCATGACACCCATCGTCGATCTCCCTTTGGTCGGCCGGGCAAAACGCCCGGATATTCGCCGTCTGTACGCGACAAGCTACGCGAACCTTCAGGCCTTGTGAAAGTGGCTCGAAGGCGCCGCGTCCGCGAGCGTAGGATCGCGCGCTCGTGTCGCAGCCCCCTCCTCTGCCGCCGGGACCCAACGGTCCTGCATCCGCGACGACTTCCACCTCGGCGGAGCACGAGATCGGCGCGCGCGCTGTCCAGGTCAAGTGCCCCAATTGCGGCGCGAACATGGTCTGGGATCCGGAGGCCGACGCGCTCTCGTGCGGCTACTGCCGCCACACGCTCGCCGTGCCGCGACTCGAAGGCACGATCGTCGAGCGCACGCTGGAAGAAGTGGGCACGGCGGCGCGCGGTTTCGGCGTCGATACCCGCGCGGCGACGTGCACGCGCTGCGGAGCGAAGACGGACTTCGTCGGCCAAGACGTGAGCACCGCGTGCGTCTTCTGTGGCGCGCCGACGGTTCTCGAGGAGAGTTCGTACCGGAATGCCTTGCGCCCCGAGTCGGTGATCCCCCTCGACGTCTCGCGCGCAGAGATCGATGGCTCGTTCCAGAAGTGGACGAAGGGTCTGTGGTTCAGGCCCAACGATCTGAAGCGCGCGCGTGTGGGCGGTGCACGCGGTCTCTACGTTCCGGCGTGGACGTTCGACGCGCACGTGTTCAGCCAATGGAGCGCCGACGCAGGTTGGTACTACACGGTCATGGAGCCGCGCCCGGTGATGGTGAACGGGAAGATGACCGTGCGCATGGTCCCCGTTCAGAAGGTGCGTTGGGAGCCGGCGTTCGGTGAGCGGCGTGACGTCTTCGACGACCTTCTCGTCCATGCATCGAAGGGACTCTCGGCGAAACTCGCCGCCGAACTCGGTGGGTTCGAGACCAAAGGACTCGTGCCGTACCGACCTGAATACCTGTCGGGTTGGGGCGCCGAGGAGTATGCGGTGGACCTCGAGAGCGGTTGGAAGATCGGCTTGGAGCGCATCGAGGAACGTCAGACGACGCGCTGCTCGGGCGACGTACCCGGCGACACACAACGCAATCTGCGTGTGCGCAATACTGTTTCTGACGTGCGCTGGAAACTCGTCCTGCTGCCCGTGTGGAGCCTGACGTATCGCCACGGCGGCAAGGACTACGCGGTGCTCGTCCATGGCACGTCCGGACGCGTCGTGGGGGATGCGCCGTACTCCTGGGTCAAGATCGCGGCCCTCGTTTTCGCGATCGGCTGCGGTGTGCTCGTCCTCCTCGGACTGCTGTCGCTCTGACCACCGACCGATGGTGATCGCGGCGGTTTGGCGGCTGTTTCTGGCTCGCTTGCCTTTTTCGAAGGTCCTCGCCCTCGAGCGCGCGCGCCGCGTTCGGCCGGACGCCGCGCGTGTCCGCGCGGCTCCCCCAACAGGGGAAGGGCGCCCCCTTCCCCGTGGAACTGCGAACTCTCCCGTCTCCTCTGAGGTTCACCTAACCCATGTGTCCACCAACTCGGGGCAGGGTCCGTGGTTCTAGACACCTCGCTCGAGATCTCGAAATCGAACATGCACATCGCTCCAAACGGCGAGACGCGCGAAGCCCTACGGCCGGCGAGAAGTGGCCATCCTGGAACGGAATTCCGCAAGGCGCGGATCGAACTCGGAAGCGACCGATCGCCGCCAGCAGGCATCCTCCGATGAAGTCGTTTCGCTCCCAGTCCGCGGCCCTTGGATGCCGACGAAACCGTCATGGAAGGTCGTCTCCCCG
>JAYTBY010000823.1:0-5546 GCA_043736755.1 Planctomycetota bacterium
GCGTTCGATCCGAACCCGGGCGGTCGCACGCCGCGCACGAACCGCGTCGCGACTTGGGACGAAGCGCGGCGCGCGCGCGCCGAAGGTCGTGCGGTTTTCCTCGGCCGAGAGCGCCTCGCCGCGACGGGCTCGGACGTCCTGGCGCGACACGTCGCGCGCACGCTCGTGCGACTCGCCGCTCTCGAGCCGGCGGCGCGTGAGCGCGCGATCGGACAGTTCGCGCACGAGGCCCTCGACGCGGACGCAGCGCGCGCGCGCGCGCAGGCGTGGGAGCGCGAGGCGCGGACCTTGCGTTTACCTGCGATCCTGACGTCCCTTCTGCTCTTCGTCGCGCTGCCCGTCACCGGCGTGACCGTGGGCCTGTCGCTCGCCTGGCCGTGGCTCTTCCTCTCTCTCGTCCTGCTCCAGACCTGGAGCGGCATCGCGTTCTTCCGCGCGCACCACCGACTCGATCCAAACGAACGTGGCGAGCGCGCGCTACGGACGCTCACGGTTTCCTTGTCGCCCGTGGAGGCGCTGCGCAGTGGTGAGGTGCTCGGCCGCGACGCGTTGGCGCGCTTCCACCCGTTCGCGGTCGGCGCGGCGCTGCTCGATCGTCACGAGTTCGAGCTCTTCGCGGAGCGCGTGCTCCGCGATGCGCTGCACCCGACGCCGCCGGCAGCTATGCCCGGCGACGAGCGCGTGCCGTCGGTCGAGTCCGCTTGGCGCGCGACGTTCGTCGAGGAACTCTGCAGCGCGGCACGGCGCGCCGGGCTCGCGCATGAGTTCGCCACGATCGCGCCCGCGGGCGACGCGGACGAGCGCAGCTATTGCCCGCGCTGCCTGCAGACGTTTCTCCTCGAGAGCGGGACGTGCGCGGAGTGTTTCGGTCTCGCGCTCGCGCCGCTTCCCGGCCGCGCGGTGGGCTAGGCCTCGCGCTCCGTCACGTCGACCCGGGCCTCGTCCGCGCGTCGAGCGCGCGCGAAGAGGTCGCCTTTCGTGAGCTCTATTGCCGCGTCGAGCACGACGCCGGGCCGGATCGCGCTCGACCTCTCGGAGCGTGTGAAGAATTCACGCGCCGAACGACGCGGAGCGAAGCAGATGTTGTTCGAGATGCGAGTCGGCTTCGTCACACGCGCTCAGAGCCTGTGAAGAAATCACAGGCGACGCGCCGCGGAAGCGGCGCAGATGGTTTCTGAGAACGTGTAGGCTCGATTTCTTCACACGCGCTCAGCGCGGGCTTACGCCCGCAACCCAAGGCGAGTCGCTCCATCGGTCTGGAGAAAGGGGCGTGCGGCGCGAGGAATCTCGGAAGTAGTAGCTCAACGCGCGCCGCGCCGGTTCACAGCCGCCTTCGCGGCCTTGGACTCCGGCGAGAGCGTTCGAGCCTTCGCGCGCTTCGCGAGGCCGATCCCCGAGCGCAGACCATCCGGGCTGCCGCGCGTCGAGCGGCGCGCGGGCTTCGGCGTACGGCGCGGCTCCTCGACTTCGGTCTTCTTCGCCTTCGCCGCGCGGGTCGGCGCCGCGTCGGCAGCCTTCGCCCGGCGCGCACCGCCGCGCTCGCTGAACCCGGCGCGCTCGAGGTCGCGTCCGACTGCGCGCGTGAGGCTGTCGATGACGCCGTCGAACGCACGCCGCGCATCGCGAGCGCGCTCATGGACGACGATCGTCGGGCGCGAGACCAGCGCGACCTGGACGCGGCACTCCGTGTCGATGCCGCCGCGCGGACCGTTCATGTCCTCGAAGCGCGCCGTCACGCGCTCGATGTGGACGGCGTACTTGGCGAGGCGCGTGCCGAGCTTCGCGCGGATGTGCTTCTCGAGCGCGGCGGGGATCTCGACGCCCTGCGTGTGCACCGCGAGAGGCGTCGTGCCGGCCTCCGTGCTTCCGCGCCCGACCGGTGTGCCCTGAGCTGCATCGATTCCCAGCGGGGCTCGACGCGATCCGACCTTCGACTTCGCTGCCATGTTCGTATCCAGAATCCGGAGTTGGTGGGGGAGCGAGGGACACGAGTTCTAGCACGCGCACGGACTCGAGCCGCGCGGAGTTCGGCGCGAGCTGCTGTGTGACTTGCGTCCGCAGCCTGCGCGCTGACAACGACTTCGCGCGATCGCCGCGACAAATCCGAGTTCGGCCGCGACCGCGGAGGTCGCCGAGCGGTCTGTCGATCGGACGGCCCGCGTCAGAGAGTTCGGTGCGGCGTGCGGGAACGCTGCCCCGGACGTGGGGATCGGCGCGGGTCGTCCGACTCTACGTGTCCGGCAGCGGGTCGGCGCTCCAGGCGAGCGCTCGCTTCGTGCTCGTGGTCACCTTGACGCGAGCGCGCGTCCCATTCCTCGTTCGCCGGCGCCGAGCCTGAGCCAAGTCCTCGTCGACTCCGTGCGGAAGTTCGCGCAATCAAGATCCGGGCGCGCGCGCACGCAATCGCTCCGTGGCTTCGCCTGCCCGCAGCCTCCCCCGCACGCAATCAAGACCGAGTGTGTGGGCCAGCAATCGCTAGGTGCCCTCGCCTGCCCGCAGCTTCAGCCGCGCGCCTGGCCCTCCAAGCGATTCCCACTCACCTTCGTCCGCGAGATCCGTCAGCACGAGTGACTTGGCGGCGCAAGGTGTGCCCAATCAAGATTCGGACGCCGAGATGCAGGCTCTATCAGGCGGCATGGTCCGAACGGTCCGACTTCCGCGGGTCGACGTGCCACCGCATTCACGCGGGAGATCTCACTTCCGCAGATCGACGTGCCGTTTCGTCCACAGGATCGACGCGTCCTTGCCCGAGCGGACTTGCACGAAGGGCTCGGATCCGTCGGTCGGCGTCCATTCGACTTGACGCTCGGCGCCGACCGCGAAGTCCGGCACGCCGTCACCGTTGACGTCGCCGAGGCCGCACGCGTCGTAGCCGAACTTCTCGTCCTCCTTCAGGGAGTGCAGGACTGCGCCAGACTTGCCGGACACGACGATGCACAGTCCGGCGTCGAAGAAACCCTGGTGCGATTCGTTCGCGCCGACGACCCAGTCTTCCCATCCGTCGCGATCCATGTCGCCGCCGACGTCGAGCGACGATCCATACGAATAGAGGACGTTCCGAGGTGCCCTGTGCGTCGCGAGCAGTTCAGCGTCCCTGACGCGAAGCGTCTTGACGAAGTGATCCTCGACGCACATCACGAGGTGGAACTCGTCGCTTTCGGCGCCCTCGATTCGACGCAGCGTGATGAGCCCGCCCTCCGAGTTCGCAGTGAGCTCACGCGTCCCGATCACGGCTCCGTCGCGCCCCGATCGCAGCTCGAGCTGGCACTGGGTGGCGGAGTCGTTCTCGAGTTCGATTCTTTCCGACACGACGCCCACGAAGTCCGGGCGACCGTCGCCATCGAAGTCGTCGACCCATGTCAGCGCCTCGACCCCTCTGACTCTCTCGCCGACGTTGCGCTTCCTCAGCGGGACTTCGAGGACCGCGCGCCCATCGCCAGCTGACAGCACGGAGATCGACACGTGCCCGGCTGACTCGTCGGAGATCAATAGTTCGAGCTTCCCGTCGCCGTCGACGTCGCAAGCTCCACCGAGCGCGCCCACGAACGGCAGTTCGAGCAGCATCGCACCCGACTTCGTGGAGACGATCCTTCGGTAGCCGCGACTCCACGGCGCCCATTGGTCGCGCCGTGATCGCGCTTCGATCGCGAGGTCCGGCGAACCGTCTCCATCCCAGTCTCCGAGGCTCACGACTTCGCTCCCGAATCGGTCGCCGGTCTCTTTGCCGCTGACTTCGAGCAGCCTCGTCCCGTCCTTCCCGGACAGGATCCACACACGCTCCGGACGATTGCGATCGCGGCTCGCGACGGCGAGATCGGGGACGCCGTCACCGTTCACGTCGCCGACCTGTGTGACCGAGCTTCGCATTCCGTTCGACGAATCGGCGCGGAGCGTCGGGGCGAGGGCGAGGAGGGCGAGGACGGACAGCGATCGCGAAGTGAGGTGCATGGTGGCCCATGCACCGCCGCGCTCGGCGAGGACTCGGCCGAGACTTACGGAATTTCGGCGGATCCTTGTACGAGTGAGTTCGAAGTCTCGGGGCGGTATGCCTCGGGTGCCCGCAGGGCGCGTGGACCGAGCCGTTTCTCTCCCCAATCAAGTTGGCGATCTGGGCCGCACGCGCGACGAGTCCGCGTGGGGCGCGCAGACACTCGCGGCCAAGGCTGGCCGAGCACTGCGCCGACCGGGCGCCTGCTCCGGCGCGGGCGAGGCAGAGTCCGAGGCGACGTGCCGCCCGCGGCGGTTTCCTCCCGAATCAAGATGGCGACTCGTTGGCCGATCGAATCGAGATCGAGCCGGGTCGGCATCTCCGAGTCAGCGAGGCGCGCGTGTCGGGCCACCGCCGCCTGCGCAACGGTTCAGCGCGGCGCTCGTGCCGATCCAGGCAGCGAGCGCGATGGATCAGCGCGGAGCGCGTGCCGCCGCGCCCGGGCGGCGCTTCGCGAGGAACCGGCCCAGCCGCTCCAACGCAACCTCGATGATCGGCAGCGACGTCGCGTACGAGAGCCGCACGTGCGCGTCGACGCCGAATGCCGAGCCGGGCACGAGCGCGAGCTCGACCTCCTCGAGCAGTTCCTCGCAGAACGCACTCGATCCGCGCCCGTCGAGGAACGCTGACACGTCCGGGAACGCGTAGAACGCGCCGCGCGGCATCTCGCACGGCAATCCGAGCGACCGCAGGCCCGACACGATCACGTCGCGGCGACGTTGGAACTCGTCGCACATGCGTTGGACTTCCGCAGGCTCGCTCTTCAAGCACGCCTCGAACGCGGCTTGCGACACTGCATTCGGGCAACCGGTCAGCTGGCTGTGCAAGCGCCCGACCGCCGCCGCGATCTCCTTCGGTGCCGCCACGTAGCCGATGCGATAACCCGTCATCGCGAACGCCTTGCTCGCGCCATCGATGATCACGGTTCGCGCACGAATTGCTGGTGAAATCGACGCCGGGCTGAAGTTTGGCGCACCGCCATAGACGAGCCGGCGATAGATCTCGTCGGTCACGATCCACAGGTCGTGCTTCTCACACAACTCAGCGATCGCGCGCACTTCGGCCTCGCTCATCACGTAGCCCGACGGATTGTTGGGCGAGTTCAGCAAGATGCCGCGCGTCTTCGGCGTGATCGCGCGCTCGATCGCGGCGAGGTCGGGCCCGAGGTCAGGCCGCGACGCGACCTCGACCGGCTTCGCGCCCGAGTAGCGCAGGATCTCGACGTAGCTGACCCAAGCGGGGAGGAGGCACAGGACTTCGTCACCCGGCTCGACCAACGAGAGCAACGCTCCGGACAACGCGTGCTTCGCGCTGTGGCAGACCGTGATCTCGCCCGGCGTGTACGCGACTCCGCGGGTCGCGCTGACGTGCTCGGCGATCGCCTTGCGCAGCGAGTTCGTGCCCTCCGCCGGCGTGTAGCGCACCTTGCCGCCGCGCACGGTCGCAACGGCGGCGTCCTGCGCGGAGATCGGCGTAGCGAAGTCGGGCTCGCCGACGGTCATGTTGACCACGTCCCGACCCGACGTGATCAGTTCCTTGGCCCGGGTGTCGAGCGCGA
>JAYTBY010000824.1:0-5545 GCA_043736755.1 Planctomycetota bacterium
CGCGTCGTCCGGAACCCGCGCGAGTCGGGGTTCGGGTAGTCCGTGATCCAGGAGACGAGCTCCGGATGGTTGAGGCGGTAGGCGATCGAGTCCGCGAGCAGGCTGCCCTGCAGGAACGTCTTCGCGCTGAAGCAGAACTGCCCGCCGCCGTGGGCCATCGACGCGAAGAGTTTCGCGCGACGCGGCTCGTTCCAGACGAACCGCTGGAGAAATCGGACGAAGCGTTCGTCGTAGAGCCTGGCCAACGGGACCGGCTTGATCGGGATCTCGAAGGTCTCGGGGTCGAGCGCGATGCGCACCTCGAGGCACGGACCGCCGCGTCCATCGCTGAAGCGCAGGTCCTGACGGCGCAGGCCGTAGGGGTCGCGGCTCTTCTCGCGCTCGACCACCGCGAACGGGCAGTCGGGGTGACCTTCGGCGCGCAGATCGCGGTACGCGGCGACGATGCGCTTCGCGATCAGCTCCTGCTTCGCGAGGATCTTCTCGTCGCAGAAAAAGCCGTATTCGTCGCTGTTTCTGGAGTACTTGCGCCAGCGCCGGATCGTCTTGCGGTTCGAGAACGTCGGCTCGAGACCGATCCACGCATCGGCGAAGGACTGCGTGTCCGCGCGTCGACAATCGGGGAGCCTCTCGAGCAGGAGCTCGGGCTCGGCGGAGATCGTCGCGACTTGGTTCGCGCTTCCGTCCTTCGACAGCATGCAGGGGGGAGTTGTCGCCGGGGCGAGCAAGCTCGCGCGCCGTGACGTCTTCAGTCTATCGGCGTGGCGCGTGTCAGGCTTGCGTTCTCCTTCACGAAGTTGGAAGTCCCATGCGTTCGAGGAGCATGACGACCTCGCTCTCAAGCTGATCGCGCACGACTCGGAACTCGATCTCGTCCATGTTCCGAGGGTCGGGGATCGACCAATCGACACGCATCCGAGCCGTGACGTTCGGACACGCATCGCCGCATCCCATCGTCACGACGGCATCGAAAGGCCCGAGCCCGACATCGAGCGTCGACTTCGAGCGATGGGCTTCGAGCTCGTACCCCTTCTCGCGCATCGCACGGATGGCCTTCGGGTTCACGAGGCCCGACGGTCGTGAACCGGCGCTCAGCGCCTCCACACGCGTGCCGCCGTGGATCCGCGCGAAGGCCTCGGCCATCTGGCTGCGGTTGCTGTTCTCGACGCAGACGAACAGGACGCGCAAGGGCGTGGGTCGGGTCATGGTCGGTACACCTCTGGACCACAGCAGCCGGGTAGACGGATGAGTCGACAGCACGGGATCGCGAGCAACGCGCCAACGACGGGCGCCGCGAGGTAGATCCACAGGTCCTCGACACGACCCGACACGAGCGCCGGGCCGATCGATCGCGCCGGGTTCATCGATGCGCCGCTGATCGGGCCGGCGAAGAGCGCTTCGAGCGCGACGACGGCGCCGATCGTCGTGCCGGCGACGTATCCGCGCTCCCTCGCGCCGTCGCTGACCGACAGGATCACGAGCATCAGGAACCACGCGAGCAGGACCTCGAGCACGAAAGCCTGCTGCGCGCTGCCGCTCGGGATCGTCGCGCCTAGCGTCGGATCGAGCGGGAAAAGCAGGCGCAAAGTGAAGCTCGCGGCGATCGCGCCGAGTATCTGTGCCGCCGCGTATCCCGGGACTTTCTTCCACGCGAAGCGTCCCGCCGCGGCGAACGCGATCGACACGGCCGGGTTCAAGTGCGCGCCCGACGCGTCGCCCAGCGCGTTCACGAGGACGAGAACGACGAGCCCGAAGACGAGCGACACTCCGACGTGCCCGATGGCTCCCCCGCTCGCTCCATCCACGACGATCGCGCCCGTCCCGGCGAGGACGAGCGCGAACGTGCCCAGCGTTTCACAGGCGAGCGTGCGCACGGTTGGATCCGAGAGTGGAGAGGAGTCGCACGGACTCCGGCATCGGTGCGGCGGAACGGAGGTTCGGGAGGTCGGAGGCTCGAGGATTCACGGCCTGCCTCAGCAGCAAGATGTCGTGGCCTTCGGACGCGGGCCGCCCTTCTTCGCGCGGATGTCGAAGCTCGCGACGTAGTCCGCGATCCCGTGACCGGCAGGCAGTTCCGCGGCGATCTTCTGGTAGAGCGGGTCCTGGACGTCCTCCATCGCGGTGATGTACTCGGGTTTCTGGACGAGTTGGACGGCGACGAGGCCGGCCGCGCGCATCCACTGCTCCGTGTCCGTCGCGAGCGGCGCGCCAGCTATGCATCCGACGAGGGCCTCGATCGAGTCGCGCACGGTGGCGGGCAGCGGCCGCACGAGGCCGAGGTCGCTGACCGCGACGCGACCGCCGGGCTTCAGGACGCGCGCGATCTCGCGCCAGACCTGTGCCTTGTCGGGCGACAGGTTCAGGACGCAGTTGCTGATCACGACGTCGACCGACGCATCGGCGAGAGGCAGGTGCTCGATCTCGCCCAAGCGGAACTCGATGTTCTCGAGGCCGGTCCGCGCGCGATAGCTGATCAAGTTCTTGCGCGCCTTCGCGAGCATGTCGGCCGTCATGTCGACACCGATCGCGCGACCGCTCGCGCCGACCTTGGGCCCGATCAGGAAGCAGTCGAAGCCGGCGCCGGATCCGAGGTCGAGCACGACCTCGCCCGGCTGGAGTTCGGCGATGGCAGCAGGATTCCCGCAGGAAAGGCCGAGGTTGGCGCCCTCGGGCAGATTCTTCAGCTCATCCGCCGTGTACCCGAGCTTCCCGGCCAGTTCCTCCACGTCCGTGCGCACACCGCACCCCCCCACCGGCCCGCAACACCCACCGGTCCCCGGTTCGGCCTTCGCGATCTGCGAGTAGCCCTCGCGGACGAGCTCGCGCACCCGTTCCTCTTCATTCGACTTCGTGCTCATCGTGATCTCCGTTCAGCAGCAGTTACGGCCTGCACGTAGCGCCGAACAGCGCTTCACGAGGCCTTGGATCCCGGTCATCTCGGCTTGGAGCGCCGCGAGCGCCGTGAGCAACTTCGCGTGACCTTCCGAGCGCGGCTCAGCCCGCGAGTAATGCATCCACAGCCCATCACGCCGCGCCGTGACGAGCCCAGCGCGGCGCAACACACCGAGGTGTCGCGACACGAGCGGTTGCGGCAAGTCGAGCGCGCCGACGAGGTCGCACACGCACGCTTCGCCGGGCGCGAGCAGCGCGAGGAGGCGCAGGCGGGTGGGCTCGGCGACCGCCGCGAGGAGCGCCTCGGGGTCGGCGGCGCGCTGGCGGACGGTGGCCATGCTCTAACTATATGCACCGTGGCGCATGTAGTTCAAGCCCATGATTTTCGTCGTCCCCTCGCGAAGCCGGGACCGCGGTCCGACCGCAAGGCGCGCCGCGTGCCTGAATGCCCACGCGTGAGCGGGCCAGAGTCGCGAGTGGGTCCGGCCTGAACCTGATTGGGGAGGAAAACTCCGGGCACGGCCGGCGGAGCGAGCCGGGAACGCGAACCGTGCTGACCCCGCACGATCGCGCGGGCTTCGCGCTCTGACCCTGGAATCCGACGCCTCCTGCCGTCTCAACGTGAAGTGCTGGGCCTCATCGCCAACCACGCCTCGAGCGGCAACCACGCGCCGAGCCCGACGATCGCGGTCCACGTCGCGGCCGTCGGCCCGACGAACGGCGCTCGCGTGCACGCGACCGCGAATGCGACCGCCACGGGCACGATCAGGAGGTGCAGCGAGGGACGGCGTCCGCGAGCTGCCGCGACGAGGCGCAGGACACAGATGCCAGTGGACATCGCGACCAGGAGCGCGACCGGGCCGTACACGTCTCGCGCGCTGAGGTACTCGATCTGACGAGGTGTCCCGAACCAAGCAATGAAGGGCTCGAATCGCACGGGATCCACGAACGTCAGCAAGCACCCGCCGAGCAAAGCGAGTCCGAGCGTGGCAACCGCGGCGTGGGCCGGTCGCCCGCTCGCGCGATCGATCGCGAAGGCCACGACGAGCGCCGCGCCGAGGAGCGGAACGGGTAGCGCCTCGAGGAGCAACGCTACTTGTCCGCGCGGCGCGACGTCCGCGCTCCAGCCGCGGTGGGACGTGACGGTGTGCAGGATCGCGAACGCGAGAGTCGGTGCCAGCAGTGGGATCAAGGCTCGCTCGAGTCCTGGTATCGAAGCGTCTCGAGTCGGCGCGCGGTCCCGGTCGAGTAGTTCGATGCCGACGCCGATCGTGACGAGGAGCAGGGTGAGTGAAACGAGGAAGGCGCCGACCGACTCCCACGGGTTGGCAACGCGCGCCGCGAGCTGCAGGGCGAGGATCCAACACCACGCCTGCGTCGGGATCGTGATCCAAGGCGCCAGTCGGAGAGCGCCCGAAGATCTCACGAGCCTTCCACCGCGCGCTGCAGCAGATCGTGCGAGCCTCCCGACGGACATGAACGCGACCCACGTGACCGGGAGTCCCGCATAGACCGCGAAGTCGAGGTCCTCCGGGATCTCGATCACGACGGGGGTGAAGAGCACGCAAAGAATCGGGAACGTCAGCGCGATGAACCCGCTCGCCCCAGGTGTGGCCAAGCCGTCGTAGCCGGAGTGATCGGGTCGACTGCGCAAGAGGAGCAACAGGCACGGCACGAGGAGCCCGACGCCCAGCGCGAGCTCGGTCCATGCGGTCGAAGGATCGCGGGTCAACCCGGATCGGCCCGTGAAGATCACAAAGAGGAACGCAGCGATGAGGAGGACGATGCTGCCCAGCACTTGGAGGCGGGCCGCGAAGTCCTCACCGCCGCCCGTGATCCGGCGACACGCTCCCGCAGCGAGCCAAGCGACTCCAACAAGTACGACCGCAGGGTTCGACGCACCCAGCGGTGCGTTCCCGAAGATCGCTGCGAGCGCGAGGACCGCCGAGGCTCCCGGCTTCTCGTCGGCCAGACGCACCCAGGCCGCGAGTCCGTGTTCGCACTCTGGGCACTCGCTCGGGCGCCATCGACGGAGCCCGATCAGCGCAAGCCCGAACACAACCGCGAGTACCGGAGCGGCAGCATCCCCGATCAGCGCGCGACTGGAACTGAACGGCTCGAGCATGGCCCACACACACACGAGAGGGCCGAGGGCGAGTAGGGCGTGACTGACCATCGAAGGTCCAACACACCGCGGACTGCGGAACCGGGGCATCGGGGACCGAGGCCACCTTGTTCCACTCGGAGCGAGGGCGCGTCACGGGCGTCGAGGCGCCGGTGCAGACTCTTGGCGACCGCCGCGCGGAACTCCGGGATCGGCTGGACACGCGCCTCAACGCTCAACCACTTGGTGTCACTAGGCTTAGACTGGACGGTCGGTGTGGCCAGTCGTCGGCGCCCAGCGCCTACCCACAAGCACATTGACGAATAGCCGGGGTGTGTTTTTACGATTAGCCACAGTCATCTCTTTCGATTAGCCGAATGTCCGGTTAACGATTAGCCGAATGCAGGACGTGCCCTCCATCCCGCGCCTAGCCCACACCCGCGTGCTGGCCGCCCTCGCGGACACGCCCGTCGTCCTGATCCAAGGCCCGCGCCAGTCAGGCAAGTCCTGGCTCGCCCAGCAGATCGCACGTGAACACGGATATCGCGC
>JAYTBY010000825.1:0-5539 GCA_043736755.1 Planctomycetota bacterium
GGACGCGCGCTCCACGACGTCATGATGGAGTGGTTCCTCGCGCAAGCGGGCGTCGAGCGCGTGTGGCTCACGACGGCGCCGGGCACACGCGCGGAATCCTTCTACAGGCGCGCGGGCTGGCGTGAGTGCGGGCTCGACCCGCACGGCGAGGCGCGGTTCGAGTTCGATCGGCCGGTGTCGCGCTGACCCGTGCTGAGGAGTTCGGGGTGGCTGGCGCGATCCTCGTGCTGTACGTGCTCGTCGGCCTCACGGTGTGGTGGTGCGCGAGACGCCGGAAGGCGCGTTTCGAGCCGACGCCGAGCGAGGTGGGGCATCGTCCCGAGTTCACGACGCGTGCGGGACTCGAGCTGGCGACGCCGAGTGCGTCGGTCCCGCTCGTGCGCGTGTCGACATACGGCGACTTCGCGGTGATCGCGCCGCCCGTCTTGACGCCGATCGTCCTCCGCCGATCGGATCGGGTCGAGATCGTGCGCCGCCGGGACGCTCCCTCGAACACGATCTGGATTCGCTCCGTGAGCGCGGGAAAGCCGACGCGCGTGCGCTCGAGTCGGCGCTACGGCGCAGTCTCGAACCCGCTTCAGCTTGATCGAGTCGACTCCGCGCACGACGAAAACTTGCGCGCCCACACGTCGATCGCGAGCGCGACCGTGGCGCAGACGACGCCGAGACCGACGAAGCTGAACGACAGCGCGGTGGTCGCGAATGCGCGACCGAGCATGGCCGGCGCCGTCGCGCCGACGAGCAAGGTGGACGCAATCAGGAAGCTCCAGCGCACGCGCCGTGCGACCGGACCGAGCTCGCGCGGCGCGCCGGCGAGGAGCAGCGCGTAGGGGACCAGCATCCACACCATATGTGCCTTGTGCACGAGTGGCGCGAGCATCAGTCCGCTGGTCATGCACAGGCACGCTTCGCGCAAGCGGGCTCCCGAGCGGTCACCGCGCGCGGAGCGCACGAGCGTCGCGACGAGCGCTGCGAACCACGCGACCTGCACCGCGATCACGATGCGGTGCACGGTGTCGGGAGGCCACGCGACGAACTCCGCGGTCGGTCCCGCGGCGCGCTGCGACGTCGCCGGCGTCGCGGCCAGCGCGCGGTAGAGCATGGCGGTCAGGCTCTGACCGGGCACGTACTCGCGCGCGGCGAGCAGCTCGTCGCCTCCGCTCGCGTACGGCGTGACGAGGCCGTGCCACCAGCCGGCGATGCGCTCGAGCCCCGTGCGCGGACCGAAGACGACCATGGGGAGCGCGACGAGGCCCAGCGCGCTCGCGATCGCGACGGCTAGGACGGCGCGCACGTTCCGGCGCGCGACGAACGCGAGCGTCAGGATGCCGGGCACGACCTTGAAAGCCGCCGCGGCTCCGATCCAGGTGCCGCTCGCGAACGCGCGGCGGCGCTGCTGTGCCAGCAAGGCCGCGACGATCAGGGCCAGCGTGAAGTGGTTCACCTGCCCGTTCGTCAGATTCGAATCCGCGAGGCGCAATACCACGAGCGCCGGCAGCCAGGCGAGCCACTCCGGCGTCGCGAGCCCTTCGCCGCGCACGAGATCGACGGCGCGCCGCGCGCACCAGGCGATCGCGAGGAGCGAGAGCGCCTGGAAGATCGCCGCGGCCACGGGCAGCGGGAGGAATCCTAGCGGCGCGATCGCGATCGCAGCACCCGGCGGATAGATCCACTGATCCACCGTGTTCGGATCGCGGCCCAGGGCGACGGCCTGCGCGGCGTGCCAGTAGACGGCCAAGTCGGAGCCGTGCGCGCTGACCGCGTCGCGCCAGCCGCGCGCCGCGAACCAGGCGCCGAGTCCGAGGAGGATCCAGGGGAGCGTGGCGTGGATTCGCGTCGTGGTCCGTGCGTTCACGCGGGCACAGCGGAACGCGGCGCAGCGCGCGGCGCAAGCGCGAGGTCCCGCACCTGGACCGGCCGTGCGCGCTCGGCCAGGATGCGCGCGTGCGAGCGCTGTTCCCTGCGGATCCGGATCGTCGACGAGCGCGCGATCGGATCCTCTTCGGCCTCGCGATCGTCGTCGCTCTTGTCCTCGTCCTGCGCGCGGCGCGCAAGACCGAAGGCGTCCTCGTGCGCAATCAGGAGTGGGGCGCGCGCTTCCTCGAACGCCACGATCCTTACGACGACACGCGCCGCGGCGGTCGGCTGCACGGTCCCTATCCGCCGTCGTACGCGATCGTCTGCGCCCCGCTCTCGCTCTTGCCGACGACCCCGGCGCGCGTCGTGTGGGCTTCGGCGCAGGTCGCCGCACTCGCGGCGCTCTTCGTGCTCGTGCGTCGGTGGCTCGCGCGCGGCTGGCCGATCGCAGCGCCGCACGCGAGCATCCTGTTCGCCATCGGATTGCTCATCGCGAGCCGCTACGTCTTGCGCGACATGGCTGGCGGAGGTGGGAACACGCTGTATGCGACGGCGTTGCTCTGGGGCGTGGAGCTGGCCTTGTGCGGAGGACTCGTAACGCCCGCGCTGCTCGTCGCCCTGCCGTTGGCGCTCAAGCCGAACTTGGCACCCGTCGCACTGGCGCTCGCCCTCCGTGGGCGCTGGCGCGCAGGCGCGGCGGCGCTGCTCGTGCTCGCGGTGTGTGTCTGGCTACCGGGGCTGTGGTTCGGCTCCGCCGCTTGGTTCGATCTGTGGGTACGTTGGTTCACGGACGTCCGCGCGTTCGCCGCCGTCCCGGACCCGAGCTCGGCGACGCTCGTCCCCGCGGGATTCCCGGTCGACGACAGCGGCATGAACCAGTCGCTGCGGGCCGCACTCGCACGTTTGGCCGCGAACCTCGGAGCCGACGGTTCGCTCGCAGCGTGGTCTGCGCGTGCGGGTTCCGTCTTGGCACTCGTCGCCGCCGCGTGGACGTGCTGGCGAGCGCGGAGTGCCCGATCCGAGATCCTCGCCGTGGTCACGATCCTGCCCGCGGCCCTGCTCGCATCACCCATTTCGTGGAAGGCGCACCACGCCGTGCTCGTCGGCCTCTTCGCGCTTCTCGCGGCGACGGCGTTCGAGCAACGAACTCGACGTGGCCTCGTTGGGTTCCTCGCCGGATACTGGGTGCTCTGCGGGGTCCTCAGCGAAGAGGTCGTCGGTCGCGCGGGAAAAGCCTGGCTACAGAGCGTGTCCGTCGTGACCTGGTTCACGATCGCGCTGCTCCTCGTGGGAATTCGCGAGGTGCGGCGAGCGGACAGTACGGAGAGCACCCACCGCACCGGCTGAGCCCGAGCGGCCGGTGACGCACCGGCGAAGCGCTCATCCAGTTTCGAGCCGCGTCGCAGGTGCACGGCCCCTTGCACCGTGAAGTCCGGCGAGGAATGCTCCCCGCGGGAAGAGTTCGTACCCGAGGAGTTTGCGCATGCCGCTCGATCTCGAAGTGAATGGAAAACGCGTCGCGGTCGACGTGGATCCCACGACGCCACTCCTGTGGGTCCTGCGCGAAGACCTCGCGCTCCTCGGGACGAAGTTCGGTTGCGGCGCGGCCCAGTGCGGCGCGTGCACCGTACACGTCGATGGCCGTGCGGCGCGCTCGTGCGTGCTGCCCGTGTCGGCCGCGGCGGGGAAGAAGATCACGACGATCGAAGGGCTCGACGGCCGGTTCGGCGACGCGCTGATGCAGGCCTGGACAGAACAGGACGTGCCGCAGTGCGGCTACTGCCAGACGGGCCAGATCATGAGCGCCGCCGTCCTCTTGAAGGACACGGCGAAGCCGACCGACGGGGACATCGACGCGTGCATGTCGGGCAACGTGTGCCGCTGCGCGACGTACGTGCGGATCCGCGGCGCGATCCACCGCGCGGCCGAGATCGCGCGCGGAGGTGCGCGATGAGCACAGCCGGCATGCAACGGCGCGATCTCCTACGCGGGCTCGCGGTCGGCGGCGGACTCTTGCTCGCCGTGCGTTTTTCACCGAGTGCCAGCGCGAATCCGGCCGCACTCGTCGCTTCGCCCGCGGACCCGGCGTTCGCGCCGAACGCGTTCGTGCGCCTCGCGACCGACGGTCGCATCACGGTGATCATCAACAAGGCCGAGATGGGCCAAGGCGTGTCGACTTCGCTCGCGATGATCGTCGCCGAGGAACTCGACGCCGACTGGTCGATGGTCGGCTTCGAGTTCGCACCGGCGGACCTCGTCTACGCGCACCCGGGTTTCGGCATCCAGATGACCGGCGGCAGCACGAGCGTCGCGGGCATGACGCCGGGATTGCAGCAAGCGGGCGCTACTGCGCGCGCGATGCTCGTCAGTGCCGCGGCGACGAGACTCGGCGTGCCCGCCTCGGAACTCACGACGGAGTCGAGTGCTGTCGTCCACGCCGCGTCGAAGCGCCGTGTCGGCTACGGCGAACTCGCCGAGGACGCTGCGAAGTTGCCGGTGCCCAAGGAAGCGTCGGCGAAGGCGCGCAAGGACTACAAGATCGTCGGTCGCTCCACGAAGCGGCTCGACACGCCGGCGAAAATCCGCGGCACGGCGCAGTTCGGCATCGACGTGCGTCTGCCCGGCATGTTGACGGCGCTCGTCGCTCACGCGCCGGTGTTCGGCGGAACCGTGCGCTCGTTCAACGCGGACAAGGCGAAAGCGATCGCGGGCGTGCGCGACGTCGTGCAGATCTCGTCGGGCGTCGCGGTCATCGCGGACCGCTTCTGGGCCGCGAAACGCGCGCGCGACCTGCTCGAGATCGACTGGGACCTCGGCCCGGGTGCTTCGGTGTCGTCCGACGGTTTGCGCGCGGAGTACGCGCGTCTGTCGAAGACGCAAGGCCTGGTCGGTCGTCGCGATGGCGACGCGCGCGGGAAGATCGCGGCCGCGGGATCCAAAGCGATCGAAGCGCTGTACGAGATGCCGTACATCGCGCACGCGCCGATGGAGACGCTGAACTGCACGGTGAAGCTCGACGCCGACTCGTGCGAGATCTGGACCGGCACGCAGTTCCAGACCGTCGACCAAGGTGCCGCCGCGGCGGTCGCCGGCCTGACGCCCGACAAGGTCAAGATCCACACGACGTTCCTCGGCGGCGGATTCGGTCGGCGCGCGAATCCGAAAGCGGACTTCGTCGTCGAAGCGGTCGAGGTCGCGAAGCTCGCGAAGGCGCCGGTCCAAGTGATCTGGACGCGCGATGCCGATCTCGCCGGCGGCTACTACCGCCCGATGTGGACGGATCGTATGCGCGCGACGCTCGACGACAAGGGCTTGATCGAGTCACTCGCGTGCACCGTCGTCGGTCAGTCCTTCATGGTCGGCACGCCGTTCGAGGCCGCGTTCGTCAAGAACGGCATCGACTCGCTGTCGATCGAAGGCGTCGAGGACACGCCGTATGCGATCCCGAACGTCGAAGTCGACCTGCACACGACGAAGGTCGTCGTGCCGACCTTGTGGTGGCGCTCCGTCGGACACTCGCACACGGCCTTCGCTATCGAAGCGTTCTTGGACGAGCTCGCGGCGAAGTCAGGCGCCGACCCGTTCGAGTTCCGGCGCGCGATGCTGAAGGACAAGCCGCGTCACCGCGGCGTGCTCGAGCTCGCGGCGCAGGAGGCCGGATGGGGGACGAAGCTCCCCGCCG
>JAYTBY010000826.1:0-5530 GCA_043736755.1 Planctomycetota bacterium
CCGCCCGGCCGCGGCCGTCTCGGATCGGAGCCCCCGCGCGTCGCGGCGCGCACGGATCGCACCGAGCGTCGCGCGAGCGTCGCCGCGATTGCGTTCGCATCCGCGTCGCCGACGACCGGAACGCGCAACAAGCTGCCCATCGATCCGCGCAGCGCCTTCTCGTTCCAAGGTGACGCTCCGCCCGCGATGACGACGAGTGCGACGGCCCCGAACGCTTCGGCCGCACGCGCGAGGGCGCCGAGATTGCCGGGGTCCGCGATGCCAGCGACGACCAACAACACCGCGTCGTTCGCCAGCTCGATCGTCGCGAGATCGCGTGAGATCGGTGTCGGCGCGAGCGCGAGGATGCCCGGCGAAGTCGCGAGCGTGCTGACGCGCGCGAGCAGTTCCGCATCGACGAGCCGCACGTCGACGTTGGCGCGAGCGAGTTCCCGCGCACGTTCGACACGATCGTGCGCGACGAGGATGACTTCGGTGCGCACGCCGGCCGCGATCGCGTCGTCGACGAGCCGATCGCCTTGCAGTGCGATCGTCGACGACTCCTTCCCCGCCAGCACCGCTCGCGCGCGTTGCACGAGCGGGTTCTGCGCCGAACGAACGATCTCGAGATCGCGCGCGGTCATCTCACTCGCACCAGAGCCTGTGAAGAATTCACGGTCGACGCGACGCGGAAGCGGCGCCACCAAGGCCTGAGAGCGTGGAGGCTCACTTTTCTCGCACGCACTCAGACGCCCGTGCCGAAACCCGACGACGGGCGGCCACTCGCTACGCGACCACCCGCCGGCTTCGCGGCACCCGGTGCGCGCCACGTGGGACGCGTTCCCGCGGAACCCGGCCGTGAACCGCCGGCCGGCTTGCCGCCGCCCCCCTTGCCGCCACGCGCGCCGCCATGACGAGGGTTCGCGAACTTGCCGCGGCCGCCACCCGGAGCCCCGCGATCGCTGGTGCGACCGCTGTGACCGGCGCGCGGCGGACGCTCGCGAACCTCCGGCCCTTCGTTGCGCAGCGACGTCGGCGTGCCCGAAGCAACCGGCACAGCCTTCTTGATCAGCTTCTCGATGTCACGCAGGAACTCGCGCTCTTCGCCTGAGCAGAACGACAACGCGATGCCCGTCGCACCCGCGCGCGCCGTGCGACCGATACGGTGCACGTAGGTCTCGGGCACGTTCGGCAATTCGTAGTTCACGACGTGCGTGATGTCGTCGACGTCGATGCCGCGCGCAGCGATGTCCGTCGCGACGAGAACGCGCGTCGTTCCCGCACGGAACCCGGCCAACGTCCGCTCGCGATTGCCCTGCGTCTTGTTGCCGTGAATAGCGAGCGCGGGGATGCCGTCGAGCGTCAAACGCTTCGCGACCTTGTCGCCGCCGTGCTTCGTGCGCGTGAAGACCAGCGCGCGACCGACCTCGGGCCCCGAGAGGATCTTGCGCAGCAATTCCGGCTTGCTGCCGCGGTCGACGAAGTGGACCCACTGCTGGACGGCCTCGGCGGTCGTCGCGGCCGGCGTCACGTAGACCTTCTCCGGATTCGAGAGGATCCCCTCGGCAAGTTGCGCAATCGCGGGTGGCATCGTCGCGCTGAAGAACAGCGTCTGACGCTTCTTCGGCAGCGCGGAGATGATGCGCTTCACGTCGGGCAGGAAGCCGAGGTCGAGCATGTGGTCGGCTTCGTCGAGGACGAGGATGCCGACCGCGTCGAGTCGCGCATGACGCTGCTTCATCAAGTCGACGAGGCGACCGGGCGTCGCGACGAGGACGTCGAGGCCGCGCATGAGGTTCGTGACCTGCGCGCCCTGAGGCACGCCGCCGAAAATCACGGCGACCTTCATGTCGAGACCCGCGCCGTATGCGCGGAAGCTGTCCGCGACTTGGGTCGCGAGCTCGCGCGTCGGCACGACGACGAGCGAACGCACGGTGCGCGGTGAAGCGCGACGGTTCTCGGCCGCGAGCAGTTGCAGCATCGGCAGCGCGAAACCAGCGGTTTTTCCAGTGCCCGTGCGTGCACAACCGAGGAGGTCGCGGCCGCGCAGCACGTGCGGAATCGCCGCGACCTGGATCGGCGTCGGCGTCTCGTAGCCTTGCGCGCGGACGGCGTCGAGCAAGGGCTTGATCAGGCCGAGCGTGTCGAAGGATCCACCGCCCGAGGGCATGTCGGCATGACGCTGTGCGTCGGCTTCACGCGGTGCGCGAACCGGAGCGGAATCGCGAGCGGCGCTCGGCGCGCGCTCGGCGACGGAACGGTGAGACTTCGCGTCGGACGGAGCCGCATGTGAGCCGCGCATTTCGCGGCGGTCTTCACGTTGAGGCTCATCACGCTGCGCAGGTGCCGCCGGGCGGGCGTCGGGACGCGAGCGAGCTTCGGGGCGCGGAGGTGCAGCGGGACGAGCAGGTGCAGCAGGGCGAGCGGGTGCAGCGGGGCGAGCGGGTGCAGCGGGACGCGCATCGCGAGCCGCGTACCCCGGTCGAGCACGCTCGTCGTGTACAGCACGATTCACGCGCGGCTGCGGCGAGCGCGCGTGCTCGGCCTCATCGTGACGACGCGCATCGTCGGTACCGACGCCGTGATGCGACGGAGCGCTCGGCGGCGTGCTCGAACGCCGAATGGAATCGCGGCGAGGCTCGCGACGATCGTCCGTGCTCGCTCGGTACGCAGGCGGAGTCGTCCGAGCAGCGCCCGGCGGAGCGGCCGGACGACGCGCGTGCGCCGAACCCGGAAGCGGACGGGGATCGTCCGTGCGGTGCGTCGCGTTCGAGCGCGGAGCACTCGGACGCGGCGCGCTCGTGCGCGGACTCGAGTCAGCCACCGCACCGCGCTCGCCCTGCGCCCGCGGACGCTCGTCACGTCGCGCACCAGTCTCGAAACGGCGCGGCGCCGGCGAAGCTCCGCGGCGGTCGTCCGCAGCCGCAGCGTGCGGTCGCGCAGGACGCGCCGGTTCACGACGCTGCGCAGGCCCGTGAGCTGAAGCAGGCTTGGCGGAGGGGTGACGGGCGTTCTTGCGCGGTTCGGACATACCCAGCACTGTAGTCTCCAGGGCGCCAGAGGGCCCGGTTCGGCCCAGTTTCATCGGTGGTTTCGCTATTCGGCCCTGCTCGCGGGTCAGCCCGCGCAGCTACCCTGCTCGCACATGTCGAGTCTCGCCACGGGTCGCGTCGTTCGCACGGACGCCAAGGTCTGCCACGTTCTCGTTGAAGGCCGCGTGATCCACGCTGCGCCTCGGGGAGCGCTTTACGGCGAGGATTCCGAGCGCCGCTTGGAGAAGAACCCCGTTGCCGTCGGTGACGACGTCGAAGTGGATCTCGCGAGTTCGCCGGCGAGCCTCGACCGCGTGCTGCCGCGCAAGAACCAACTCTCGCGCATCGCGTCGTCGCACGATCCGCGCGAGCAGGTGCTCGCCGCGAACATCGACCAGATGGTGATCGTCGGGTCTCTCGCGAAGCCCGGGTTCTCGAGCAATCGCACCGATCGCATCTTGGCCACGTGTTGGTATCAGCACATTCCGGTCAAGCTCGTGCTGAACAAGACGGACCTCGTCGGCGCGGACGAGCTCGCTGCGATCCGCGACACGTACGAGCGCATTCCGATCGACGTGCTGCCCACGAGCGCTGCGAAGTCGGAGGGTCTCGATGCGTTGCGCGAAACGCTCACGGGCAAGACGTCGGTCATCTACGGCGCATCGGGCGCGGGCAAGTCGAGCCTGCTGAACGCGCTGCAACCCGGTCTGAATCTGAAGGTCGGCAAGATCAGCAAGTTCTGGGATCAGGGGAAGCACACGACGACGTTCTCGTTGATGCACTTCCTCGCATTCGGCGGCGCGGTCATCGACACGCCGGGCATTCGGGTGTTCCGGCCGTACGGCATTCCGCCGGCCAGTTTGCGCGACTGCTTCCCCGAGTTGCGTCGCTACCAGTTGCGCTGCCAATTCCCGGACTGCACGCATGACCACGAACCCGGATGTGTCGTGTTCGACGCCGTCGAATCGGGCGAGATCGCGGCGAGCCGCTATGCGAGCTATGTCGAGATGCTCGACGAGCTGCGCAAAGCGCCGATCGATGAAGACGAGGACGAACCAGCCGACGGGAAATGAGCGTGCAGTTTCGAGATGCTCCCGCTCGATGACCTGTCGGTGCCGATCGGCCAAGCCCTCGAGAGCCCGTTGAACAGCCCAGAACGACAGCGAGGCCGCATCGAGCGGCCTCGCGTGTGGTTTCGAACCAAGCTCTGGATCAGCCCGGCAGGATCACGGAATCGATGACGTGATTGACACCGTTCTTGGCGTCGATGTCGGCCGCCGAGACCTTGGCGCCACCGATCGTCAGTGAATCACCCTTCGCTTGGATGGGCAGCTTGCGGCCCTCGAGCGTCGGTGCCTCGGAGAGCTTGCGCGCCTGGTCGGCGAAGACTCGCCCGGAGATCACGTGGAGCTTCAGGATGTTCGCGAGCTTCTCCTTGTTCTCCGGCTCGAGCAGGCTTTCGACCGTGCCCGCCGGCAGCTTCGCGAACGCCGCGTCCGTCGGCGCGAGGATCGTGAAAGGCCCGTCTTTCATAAGCGTTTCGGCGAGTCCCGTGGCCTTCGCTGCGGCGATCAACGTGCCGAACGTGCCCGCGCGTTGAGCGGTCTCGACCAAGTTGGCGGAGCTCGGCATCACGACCGTGTCGATCACGTGAATCACGCCGTTCGAGCAGAGGATGTCGGTCTTCTCGACCTTCGAGCCGTCGATGGAGACGGTTCCCTCGACGACGCGCACATCGACGCGCTGGCCATTCACCGTCGTCGCACCGGACAACTTCACGACGTCCGCGGCGAGGACCTTGCCGGCCACGACGTGGTAGGTGAGCACGTCCACGAGCTTCGCCTTGTTTTCGGGCTTCAACAGATCCGCGAGCACTTCGCGCGGGATCTTGGCGAAGGCCGCATCCGTCGGGGCGAACACGGTGAACGGACCTTCGCCCTTCAGCGTTTCGACGAGACCGGCGGCCTGGAGCGCCGTGGCGAGGGTGTTGAAGCTACCCGCGGCGATGGCGGTCGAGACGATGTCTCCCGCGGCCGAATTGACGCTCATTGCTGCGCTGGAGCCCGAGCAGGTCTGCGACTTTTCACCAGCCAAGGTGGCCGTTGAGAGAGTGGCGACGAGAGCCGCGGAGGCGAAGAGGACGAGTTTCATGTGGGATACCCCTTGTCGATGCGGTCCGGATCGAGCCGGCCGTGCGGGTGAGGAGAGTTCGCTGTGCGCCAACTCATTCGCTGGACAAGGACGCCGCGGATTCGGATAGCACGAACCTTGAACACTCGGGACCCCGGCGTCCGGGGCGCGTCCTGCGCTCCGCGGCTCCCGCTGGGTGGATCGCCACCGTGGCGAGATGCGAAGTCCGGACTCCGCGCTCGGGTTCAAGGCACCGACCCGGCGACGCCTCGCGCAGCCGCTTCGAGTGCGACTCGACTCCGTTCCCTCACGTGACGAACGTCACGGCCACCACAGCGCGCGCCGTCCACGCGCTCGTTCGAACCCAGTTCGAGCGCACGAGGAAGCGG
>JAYTBY010000827.1:0-2539 GCA_043736755.1 Planctomycetota bacterium
TCGATGGTCTTGCTCGTCCCCTCCATGACATCGCTGCGTTGAGCGAGACACCCGCTCAGCAGAAGGGCCGACGAAGGAACGGACAGAAACCTCACGAAATGCGCGGGCTGCATAGCGATTCTCCGACATCGATTCGCGGCCGGGGCTCGAGAGCGGGAATCGCCCTCGGGGAAGCGCCTGGGCGCGATCGACAGAAGGGTAATTTGCCGATCCGCGCCCCCCCGAGTCAAGCTTGACGGACTGCGCACACTCGTCCCGATCTAGGGATCAGCCCGTGTGCCGCGCCAACAAGTCCAACTGCGCCGAACGAGGCACGCCGGAGTGAGCCCGAGCTCGCGTGTACTTGCCCGTCGCATCCATGATCCAAGCTTGCGTGTCATCCTCGAGATACGTCTCGAGCGTCTCGTCGCGCACACGTGCCGCCAGCCGCTCGTCCAGGATCGGGAAGCACGTTTCCACGCGCGAATAGAAGTTGCGCTGCATCCAATCGGCACTGGAAGCGAACGTCTGGTCCTTCCCCGCGTGATGAAAGTGGAAGACGCGCGCGTGTTCGAGGAATCGCCCCACGATCGAGCGCACGCGGATCGTCTCGGACACGCCGGGAACTCCCGGTCGCAAGCAGCACATCCCGCGCACGACGAGGTCGATCGGGACGCCCGCCCGCGATGCAGCGTACAGCGCCTGAATCACACGCGGATCGACGAGCGCGTTCATCTTCGCGGCGATGCGTGACGGACGGCCGCGCCGGGCTTCGTCGGCCTCGAACGCGATCAATTCGAGCAGGTCCTCCTGCAAGTGAAACGGTGCCTGCTTGAGCTTGCGCAGTCGCGTCACCTTTCCGAGGCCCGTCATCTGCTGGAAGAGGTCGTGCACGTCCTCGCATAGGTCGCGATCGCACGTGAACAGCGAGACGTCCGTGTAGGCGCGCGCCGTCTTCGCGTGGTAGTTGCCCGTCCCGAGGTGCGCGTAGCGCCTCAATCGGCGCCCCTCGCGCCGCACGACGAGCATCATCTTCGCGTGGATCTTGTGCGCGACGATGCCGTACACGACCTTCGCGCCGGCTTCCTGCAACTTGGTCGCGAGATCGATGTTCGCGGCCTCGTCGAAGCGCGCACGCAGCTCGATCACGGCCGTGACTTCCTTGCCATTGCGCGCGGCCTGCAGCAGCGCTTCGGCCAGCGGCGAGTCGGCGCCCGTTCGGTACAGCGTCTGCTTGATCGCCACGACACTCGGGTCGCTGGCCGCGGACCGCGCCAGATCCAGAACGGGCGTGAACGACTCGAACGGATGGTGCAGCAAGAGGTCCCCGCGCCGAATCGCTTCGAAGAGGTCCTGCGACTGCGAGATGCGCTTCGGCACGGAGGGCACGAACGGCGGGTATTTCAGGTCGGGTCGCGCAGCGATCTCCCAGATCGCGACCAGTCGGTGCATGTTGACAGGACCGTTCACGCGATAGAGGTCCGCCGGCCCGAGTTCGAACTTCTCGAGCAGGAACCGGGCCATCTCGTCGCTGATGTCGCTGGCGACTTCGAGGCGCACAGCGTCACCGAAGTTGCGCGCGGACAGCTCGCCCTTGATCGCGTGCAAGAGGTCGTCGACTTCCTCTTCTTCGACCCACAGATCGCTGTTGCGCGTCACGCGGAACTGGTGGCACGACGTCACGTTCATGCCTGGAAACAGGTCGTCGACGTGCGCGTGCACGATCGAGCTGAGCAACACGAACTCATTGGGTCCGTCGGCGATCGTGTCGGGCAAGGCGATCAGCCGTGGCAGCGCACGCGGGACTTGGACAACCGCGACGCCGCTGTCGCGACCGAACGCGTCGTCGCCCTCGACTTGCACGACGAAATTGAGCGACTTGTTCAGGATGCGCGGGAACGGGTGCGATGTATCGAGCCCCATCGGCGTCAGGAGCGGCAGCACTTCTTGGTTGAAGTAGCGCTTGATCCAGCGCGCTTGGCGCGGAGTCCACACCGCGCGCTTGAGCAGCCTGATCTGCTGCGTCTCCAGGACAGGCAACAGCACCTCGTTCAACACGCGGTATTGCTCGTCGACGAGCGCGTGCGCTTCGACGCTGACTCGTTGCAAAGTCTCCTGGGGCGTGAGCCCGTCCGGTCCCGCATTGGCCACTTCGAACGCGACTTGCTGCTTGAGACCCGAGACCCGGATCTCGAAGAACTCGTCGAGGTTCGTGCTGCAGATCGTGAGGAACTTCAGCCGTTCGAGCAGAGGTGTCGCCGGGTCGCACGCCTGGGCGAGCACCCGCTTCTCGAACTCGAGGATGCTCAGCTCACGGTTGAGGTAGAGCCGCGGCTCCGTGAGATCGAGGGGGAATTTCGTGGGCTTCTCTTTGGTCAAGGTCGGTCAAGGCTCCACCGTTGCGCGAAGACATCGTTCACGCAGCATCAAGAGAGCACATTCACGACGCAGAACGAAGCTCGGCGGCGATTCACCACCGCCACACATGGCAGGGCGACAAAGGTAGCCGGGGCCGCGGTACTGATCCCTCCCATCAGTTGGCGTCCAGCCCAGGATGCCG
>JAYTBY010000828.1:0-5521 GCA_043736755.1 Planctomycetota bacterium
TCCACACGTGACGCACGACTTTCGCGCCCTTCGATTCGGCGATCGCGATCGTCGCGTCCGTGCTGCCGGTGTCGACGACGACGATGGAATCGACGAGCCCCAGAACAGAATCGAGGCAGTCGGCGAGGAACGCGGCTTCGTCTCGCACGATCATGCACAGGGTCAGAGCACTCATGCCGCGACCTCCGCGCATTCAGCGACTTGTGGCGAGGGCAGCGGAGCCGACGGCTCGGGCGCGAACGGCACGTAGTACTCGGAGCGCTCGAATGTCCGCCGCATCGCGGGCTGGATCGCCGTGTACTCGCCGTACGGGATGTTGCCGTTCCCACCCCACTTCTCGGTGAAACGCGACCAGTTGCGCGCCAGCAACTCGGAGTGCACTTGCGCCTTCTTCCCACCATAGTGCTCGTGACGCACGAACACGTCGAGGGCGACACGGTTGCGGAACCCGGCCAAGACCGCGCGCATGCTGAAGTCGTCGTCTTCGAATCCCCACGGGGAGAAGCGCTCGTCGAAGCCGCCGATCTCGTCGACGACGGCGCGTCGAACCACCCAGCAGAAGGACGTCATGAGCGTTTGGAAGCGGAACTTGCGGTCGTGCGCGCGCGCACGTTCGGCTGCGAAGCTCTCGATGTCCTCGACTGACGACGTTCCGGCGTACGGGATCTCCTGGTTGTGACCGGCTCGATCCGTCACGGGGCCCACGCAACCACTCCGGCCGTCGACCTCGGCGTGGAACAGGAGGCGATGCAGCCACTCGTGTGTCGTGATCACGTCGTTGTCGAGGAACACGATGTACTCGCCGCGAGCTCGCGCGAGAGCCTGGTTGCGCGCGCGCGGCGCACCGGCGTTGTCCGCGTTACGGATGAACTCGATGTCCGTCTGTTCTGCGAGGTACTCCGCGCTGCCGTCCGTCGATCCGTTGTCGACGACGATGATCTCAGTCGGATGTCGCGCGTCGGCGTTGCGCCGCAGCGCGTCGAGGCACGCGCGCGTCTTCGCCAGGGCGTTGTAGGAGACGACGAGGATCGAGACGAGGCGGCCGGCGCTCGGCCCGTTCTGGAGGACGGGTCCGGGCTCACTCTCCTCGAGCGCGAGCAGCCACCCGCGGTGGTAGGGGACCATGGCCATCTTGTGTGTCATCTCGGCCAGCGACTTCAGCTCGGCCGGCGTGTGCTCGCGGGTTCCTTGCGAAGACTCCAGCGCCTCGAGCTTGGCCACGAGCTTCTGTTGGACGCCGTAGTAGGCTTCGATCGTCGCCTGCGCCGATGCGCGCCAATTCGCGGTCGGGCCGTCCTTCGAAGTCTTCACAGGCAAGAGTTCGATGTCGCCGTGCTTCGCGTACATCTTCGCCGAGTTCACACCGAGGCGCAGAGCGCGCTTGAAGTACCCACTCGGCGTGACGACGTGTTCGTGCTCGCACACGAGGTCGGCGCGGTAGTGGACGCGCCAGCCGCGTTGCTCGAGTCGGTAACCGAGCTCGACGTCCTCGCAAATCGCCTCGCGGAACGTCGTCCCGTCGAAGCCCCCGACATCGCGCAGAGCTTGGAGCGGCAGGCTCAAGTTGCACGTCCAGAAGTTCCGCCAACCGTACGTGCCGCGATCGTTCATGCGCACGTAGTCGAAGAGCAGCGTCGTCTGCGCCAAGAGGCGCACGAACGGCGACTGCATCGAGTTCGCCGTGAACGGAAACGAACCGAGGATCGCGGTCTTCGGCGGAACGATCGCGTGCGCCGCGATGTGACCCACAAGGAGATCGGGCGCTGGCACCGCGTCATCGTTCAGAATCAGGACCAGAGGCGCGCGTGCGTGCTCGAACGCGAGATTGCGTGCTGCGCCCGGCCCCGCGTTCGCCTGTCGCAGCAACGTGATCGAGTACGCATGGGCCGCGACGTCGATCTCGATCGGCGGCACCGTGCCGTCGTCGACGACGACGACTTCGAAGCGATCGGCAGGCAACGTCTGCGCGTCCAGGGCGCGAAGCAGCGTCCGTAGGATCTCGGACCGCCCATAGGTCGGGACCACGACGGAGATCTCGAGAACGGAACCACTCGCCTCGGTTCGATGCGTCATGGAACGCGCATCGGCACACGGAAGGAAATGCCTGAGCCTCGCCTGCGCCGCGTGCCCGAAATGGGACGGCCGGGCCGGTCGTGCGCCGAGGCCCTCCAGGCGGCGGTGATTCGGGCCGATCAACGCCGATTCGGCCAGGGACCGCGGATCAGCTCGCGGACCGACGGCACACGTAGATCAGCGTGTGTCCGAGTTCGTCGATGCGCACCCGCGCGTCAGCCGGTTCGTCGCGCACCGCGGCCGCTTCGTCGCGCACGTCGGGCGCAGTCCCCAAACCGGCCGTCGACCAGCGTGTCGCTTCGATCGTCCAACCCGCGTTCCGTAGCAGCTCGCGGAACTCGGCCGGCGTGTAGTCGTTGCGCCACAAGGGATGACGGAACGCCGCGCCACCGCGTCGCGAGACGTGACGCATGTTGAAGTACGAGACGACGAGCTTGCCCTCTCGAGTCACGCGCGGCGTCAGCTCGCGCAACGTCTTCTGCGGATCCGCGAGGTACTCGAGGATCCCCGAGCACACGATCACGTCGTAGGCGCCACCGTCGAACGCCGGCACGCCTTTCTCGAGGTCGGCCGCGACGAGCCAGCCACGCGTCGCGGAACGAACCGCGGATTCGCTGACGTCGCAGCCGTGATAGGCCCAGCCAGCCGACAGCGCGGCCCCAACGGTTCCCGCGCTGCAACCGACGTCGAGCAGTCGCTGTCCGCCAGCCGCCTCGGCGAGTTCGACGATCGTGCGCAAGCGCCGATGGAGCACGTCGTAGTGGTGCGATTCCTTTTCCCAAGCGGCGCGCGGATCGCCTCTCTCGAGAACGGTGGTTGCGCTCGGCGTCGTCGATGTCGAGCGCGCGGGATCCGCGCGCTGCGACTTCGTGGGGGAGCTCTCTATGTGCGAGGAATTCGGCTGTTCCAGGCGTGCGGTCGGAAGCACGTACAGGCTGCTCCTTCGACTGCGCGGCGCAGCGCTCGACGTGGACGGAACGCTGCCCGTCGGCGGCACGAGTTCCGCGATGCGCAAAAAGTTCTGCCGCGCGCGTTCCTGGACGTGCGGGATCGCGCGGACGAGTTGGGCTGCGAGCGCGTCTCCATCACGGAGTAGTCGCTCGACGACCGGCCACAACGCCGCTTCGTTCATCCGTTCGAGCGGGATCACGAGATCGTGGAGGCCGAGGCGCTCGAACCAGCCGCGCACCTTGTACTCGTAGGCGATACCCGCAGTCGGAACACCCGACGTCGACGCCAGGATCGAGGCGTGCATGCGCGTGCCGAGGAACGCGCGGCACGTGCCGAGGACGCCTTTCAGGAGTCGTGGCGGCAAGCCCTCGAGGCACACGCGCGCGTTCGGCTTCTCCTCCATGCGCGAGTACACGTCGAGGAGCGCGATGGAATCGTCGTTGCCGAGCGACCGTTCGCGGAGGCGCACATCGGGCGCGTCCTCGGGCGGGATCGTCGTGCCGATCAGGAGCACGGGCACGCCGAACTCGCGCACCACGCGATCGGCGATGCGTGCGACATCACGAAACGCGTTGGGCGGCGTGCCCGGATAGTCGCGCACGGAGATGCCCAGTGCTTCGCTCGGTAGATCGAGCCGGCGCATCAGCGCCATCACCTCGGACTCGGGCGCGGGCACGAGATCCACGGCAAAATCGCCGGTGAAAACGGCGTGCTGAGCCAACCCGGTCCGCTGCAAGTACGAAAGGCTCGCCGCATCGCGCGCCGCGATCAGCGGAATGCGCGCGAACGTCGCGCGCGCCGCGGCTTGCAGCGCGGCACCCTCGATCGGTCCGATGCTCTGCCCGACCACCGCGATCGGAACGCCGGCGTCGAGAGCCCAGCCGTAGTGCAGAAGTCGCGACAGAAAAACGCACGTGAATGCGTTACCCGGCGTCGCGTTCAGGAAGTAGCCGCCCGTGGAGACCACGAGGTCCGCGGTCGTGTACGTGCGCTTCAACGCGTCGAGGCGCGCGTCGGATCCGTCGAGGTGAGCGAGCTGTGCACTCCACGAGGCCTCGTCGAACGCCAGGACGTCAGGGACGACGTCGACGCCGGCGATGCTCGCGCACCCCTCGGGGAAGTGCGCGCACACGGTGATCGACGCACCAAGATACTGCGCGCGCAAGCCGTCGAGCAGTCCCTCGAGGATCGCGCGGTCGCCGGCGTTGTAGACGGACCAAACGTCGGCGACGAGGATCTTCACGCGGGCACCGAAAGGCTCTTGACGCGGGCGTAGTGCTGCTCCACGAGGGGCGCGACAACTTCCGGCCGATAACGTTCGTGGACCGAACGCGCCGCCGCGCGGCCGAGTTCCTCGGCGAAGAACGGCTGTTCGAGTGTACGCAGGAGTGCGTCGATGACTGAACCTCCGTCGGCCGGGTCGACGAGCAGTCCGGTCTGCCCGTGGTCGATCATCTCCGCCATCCCACCGTTCTTGCTGGCGACGACCGCGGCCCCGGCGGCCATCGCTTCGAGGCACGCGTAGGGGAAGTTCTCGTGCCGCGAAGGCAAGAGCACGGAGTTCGCTTGCGCGAGTTCGTCGCCCAGCGCGCTCCGGTCGAGTGCACCGAGGAAGTGCACGCGACTGCGCAAATCGTCGGGGATTCGTGTCAATAGCGCCGACTTCATCGAACCGCCGCCAGGCGCGGACGTCGTGTCCGCGCCCGCCAGACGCCAGTGCACGTCGGGCAGCGTGCGCATCACGCGACACACCGGCGCGACCACGTCCAAGACGCCCTTGCGAGCTTCGAGTCGGCCGACGTAGAGCACGCGCCGTTCGGCTGCCGCACGTCGCGGGATCGTCGATCCGGCCGTGAACGGATTCGGAATCGCGCGCACGTGCCCGCGGGGCACGTCGAACGTGTCCTCGCACGAGCGGATCATCCACTGTGACGGGCACGTGAAGCCCATCGCGTTCTGCACGGCGATCGACTCGAGCGCGTGCAACGCATCGACGAAAGCGCTCGACACGCCGCTCTCGTTCCAGCCGAACACGAGCTTCGCGGGCGTGTGGAACTTCACGACGTAGGGCATGTCGGGCAGCATCGCGCGCACCAGCGCCGCTTCACCCGCCCAATCGGCAGCTTCGATGATGTCGACATCGGCCAGTGTCGGATCCTCTTGTAGAGCGAGCGCTACCGTGAACGCACGGTCGTAGTGCGACTTCGCCAGCTTGGCCGCGCGCGCGTCGAACGGCTTCTGCCACACGTCCACAGGCGCGTCGCGGTCCGCGACGCGCACGATGCGCACACCGTCGATGCGCACGTCCGTTTCCGTCTTGCCAAAGTGCGCGACAGGACGGTGACGGAGTGTCCGCGCGACGCGAGCGCGGGCGCGAGGTGCGCGACGTACGTCCCGATACCTCCGAAACCGGTCTCGGGTGGGAACTCGGACGAGATGAACAGGATTTTCACCGGTCGAAACCCTCCGCCGTGTTCTGCGCGATCATGTGCCGTGT
>JAYTBY010000829.1:0-5515 GCA_043736755.1 Planctomycetota bacterium
CCGACTTCGATGATGCGGGAATCGAACGGGATCTGCTCGCCCAGGAGCCGCGCGTAGATGCCGCGGCGCGCCTTGTCCATCAGCGAGGCGACGGACTCGTCCTCGTCGTAGTTCGGGAAGGGGTGTTCTTCGTAGAAGCCCTTGACGATCTGGGTGATGTCGCCGTCGAAAGGTTCGCTGGGCTGGAACATCCGCCAGATCCCGCCGTCCTTCGCACGCGCGGCGCCGCAGCCGCGGCACTTGGCGCTCAGGCCTTCGACCGCGAATGCTCCCCCGCAGGCCGGGCAACGCAGTAGGTCATCGAGCGCGGGATCGCGCTCGACGCCGGTCGATCCGTCGACGCGGCGTGCTTCGAGCGTTGCGCGTTGGCGCGACTTCAACACGAGCGCATTCTCGATGACGAGCGCGTCCGCTTCGGACGACATGAACGTGCGCCAAGCGTCGAGCGGGCTCGCGACGAGCGGCTCGCCGGCCAAGTGGAAGCCGGCGTTCAGGAGCAACGGGCAACCCGTGAGGGCTTCGAACGCGCTGAGGACGCCGTGTAGTGACGGATTGAGTTCTGCGTCGACCGTCTGGAGGCGGACGGGACCGCTTTGCTCGGCGAGCGCCGGGAGAGTGGTTTCGGCGACGGCGACGTTCGACGCACTCGCGAGCCGCGCTGTTGTGCGTGCCGACGGACCCTCCGTTCGCAGCGGCACTGCAGCGAGCATGTACGGGCTCTCGAATCCGGCCGGGACGTCGAACCACTCCGAGACATGTTCGGCCAGAATGCTCGGCGAAAGTGTGCGAAACGCGTCACGGAAGAGGACGCGCGCATTGAGATTCCGGCGGACATCGGGCTTGCGCGGGTCGGCCAGGAACGCGCGCGCGCCGAGTCCGTGTGGCCCGTACTCGAGCGGTCCTTGGAACCACGCCACGACCTTTCCGTCGGCGAGGAGTTCGGCGACGCGCGTATCGCGTTCCGAGCCGCGGAGGACTTCGTACGTCGCGTTCGCCTCGCGCAGAGTTCGCTCGACGTCGGGCATCGTGTAGCGCGGTCCGACCAGCGGGTTCGCGGTTCGCGTGCGCTTCGCGGGTTCACGTTTCGAGTCGAGCAGTCCGTGCTGGACGAGCAGCGCCGCACCGAGCGCCGCGCCCGCATCGCCCGTCGCTGATTGGAACCACACGCGCTCGAACGGGCCTTCGCGCTGGATCCGCCCGCACAACGGTGCGTTCGTGAACACGCTGCCCGCAGCGGCCAAATCGCGCATCCCGCTCGTCGCGTGGAGGTGGCGCACGACACGCAGCGCGATCTCCTCGCTGGCGTGCTGGATCGAAGCGGCGAGGTCCGCGTGCCGTCGCTCGAGCGCTTCATCGGGACGGCGCGCCGGGCCGCCGAACAGCGCGTCGAATCGAGGAGAGGTGCTCGCAAGGCCCTGTTCGAACCGGAAGTAGCTCGTATCGAGCCGGAACGAACCATCAGCCTTGAGATCGACGATTTCGCCGAGGATCTTGGCCGAATACGCCGGCTCACCCTGCTGCGCGAGATCGACGACCTCGGCGCCGCCGTCGCGAGAGGGGAAGCCCAAGTAAGCCGTGAACGCCGCATGCAAGAGGCCGATCGAATGCGGGAAGCGCACCTCGTGGGTGAGTTCGACTTTGGATCCACGACCTGTGCCCGTCGCCATCGTCGCCCACTCGCCCGCGCCGTCGAGCGTCAGGACGGCCGCGGTGTCGAACGGCGAGGGGAAGAACGCCGCCGATGCGAGTGCTTCGTGCCGATCGACGAAAACGTAGCGCTTCTTCGCGAGACCCAGCGCCTGGTCGAGTTCGCGCGCGACGTAGAGCCGACGCCCGAGTGATCCGGGCAGCGCGCGTCGGAAGGCGGAGAACCCCGTCGGCGCGTAGGCCAGGAACGTCTCGATCTGACGCTCGAACGTCCACAGCGGCTTCTCGTCGATCGCGATGAACGCGACGTCCGTGGCACGGATGCCGGCCGAATCGAGGCACCACTTCACCGCGTGACGCGGGAAGCCCGGCTGCGGTTTCACACGTGTGAAGCGTTCCTCCTGCGCGGCGGCGACGATGCGCCCGTCCTCGAGGAGCGCGGCGGCGCTGTCGTGGCCCAGGCACGAGATTCCGAGGATGTGCATGCGAGGGCGCGCGGTAGGATTGGCCTGCCGGATCGAGCTCGCGGCAAGTATACACGCCGCGAGGCTGTACTCCGACCCGACATCGACGATCTAGGGTCGCCTCGCTCCAGCCATCTTTTCGCGCCTTTCGAGCACGTTTTTCCGATGCAGGAGCCCAGACCGAAGCGCAGGCGCACGTGGCAGTTCGTGGCCTTCATCGCGGCGCAGCTCGTTGTTCTGCTGCTCCTTGTCGAACTCGCCTTCGCGTGGTTCTTTCCGGTGCCGTTTCGTCGGCCGCTCGACGTCCCCGATCACGTCTGGACGACGGTCGTGCACCGGCGGTCGAGCGTTCCCGGCCTTCGCTACGAACTGACGCCCGGCGCGAAAGCCGACCTGCGCGGCGCCGTGATCTCGGTGAACTCGTTGGGGTTTCGCGGGCCCGAGATCAGCGTCGTGAAGCCTCCGAACACGATCCGCATCGTGGCGATGGGCGCATCGGTCGCATTCGGCTGGACGGTAGCCGACAACGAGAGCTATCCGGGCCACCTCGAGCGTCGCTTGAACGAGCGCGCGCAAGGAACCTCGCGCCGCTACGAGGTCCTGAACTTCGGCGTCGGCGGCTACGCGACGCGTGACGAGGTGGCCGCGCTCGAGGGTAAGGCGCTCGCACTCGATCCCGATCTCGTGATCATCGACTTCCATCCGAACGGACCCGAGTCGGAGCCCGTTCAACCGCTCCACCAGGTTTTCCGTGATCCTCTGTGGTGGGAGCGCTGGAACCTGCTGCGCCTCCTCGCGTACGGGCGTCGACAGTGGGGCGTGATGACGCTCGGCGGCGGGCAGGAATACCGGTATCTAGCGTCGCCCGAGGGACCGCACTGGCCGACGTTGATCCAGGCCTACGACAAAGCCAAGACGCTGTGCGACGCGCGGAACTTGCGCGTCCTGATCGCGATCTTTCCGACGCTCGGCGATCGCAGGGAGTGGTCGGAATACCCGTTCCACGACATCCACGAACAGGTGAAGAAGGCCGCGCTCGAACGCGGATTCGTGCCCGTGGACATCCTGCCCGTCTATGTGAACAGCGGCTACGACGTGCCCTCGATCGCCGCCGACTCCGAGCATCCGAACTCGTTGGGCCTCGACCTCGCAGCCGCGGAACTCGAACGCGTGATCCTCGAGCGGCATCAGGAGCTCCTGAAGTTGCCGCCGCCCAGTGGGCCGGATTCCGCGGGCACTTTGCCTCGATGAGCGCCCGTCGTGCGTCAACGGTTCTCTCGCACCGTGCCTGAGCGAGGCCCCGTGGTTATCCGCGCGCGAACAGCCTCCGTGGCCGCGATCCTTGGATTCGTCACGGCCGCGTGCGCGACGCCGACGGCGAGTGCATCCGGTGAGTTCACGCTCCCGCGACCGCGCGGTCCGATCTCCGAGCGTTCGAACGGACCGTTGGCGCAGACCTTCCTGGTCCTCCGCCCGCGCGTCGCCACGATCACCGAGCCCGGAGCGGTGGAGTTGCACGTGCACAGCGCGTACTCGAGCATCTTCGAGGTCGGCGAAGGGACGCGCGGGTCCGTGTCCTTCGACGGTGAAATCTGGCGCACGAGCGCGGCCGTGCGCACGGGAGTCGGTCCGCGCACCGACCTCGAGATCGAGGTGCCCTTACTCTTCGCCACGAGCGGATTTCTCGACGTTTTCATCGAGACTTGGCACTCGATCTGGGGCTTGCCCGACTCCGGACGCGAAAGCCGTCCGCAGTTCGACTACGACATGCGCGTCGAGGCCGGCGACGTCGAGGCCTACTCGCTCGAAGGCGATCGCGTCGGTCTGTGCGACGTGCCGATCGTCGTCACGCATCGCATCGTCGATGCGCGTGGAGCGTCACCCGCTCTCTTCGTGCAGGGCGCACTCGAACTTCCCACCGGGAGTGAGGAACGCGGCTTCGGCAACGGCGCGCTCGATTGGGGGCTCGGGGTCGGGATCGAATCGGACCTCGGCGATTGGACTGTGGGCGGCGGACTCGGCTGGACGGATCGTCAAGACTCGTCGAGCTTCGAGCGCGCGGGGCTCGAGACCGACGACGGAGTCGCCGCGCACGCCAGTGGGGAATGGCGCGCGCAGGAAACCTGGTCGCTGCTCCTCGGCCTACGTTTCGAGAACGCGGTGACGGAATCGCTCGAGATCGAGGAACTCAGCGGCGAAGTGTTGGAGCTCGATGTCGGCGTCGCGATCGACGGCTGCGGAGCCACACGCTGGTTCGTGGGCTTCTCCGAGGACTTGATTTCGGCCTCGGGCCCTGATTTCACGGCATTTCTGGGCGTTCAGGCCGCGTTCTGATCAGAGATCGAAGCGCAGCCGGACGTCGCGCGCCTTCTCGGCCGTGAAACCGATCGTCGCAGAACGCCCCGCGCCCGACACGAGCCAGCGCACGCGGACTTCGCCACGACTGCCGATCCCGCGATCGAGCACGAGCCGCGCCGGGTCGCGCTCCGCGATCTCCATCGCCTCGGGGCGCCAACGGTCTCGTCGGAAACCGCCGGCGAGCACCGTGAGGCCGTCAGCCTGGATCGTGAACACGTCCGGCGTCCCGATTCGTTTCGAAACAGCCCGAGAAGTGCGCGTCGGAATCGCGTGGAGGTTCTTGAAGACGACGTCGATCGCGCGCACGCCGCCGCCGAGGTCCGTGACCTCGGGTGTGTCGATCGTGACACGCGGCATGTTGCGCGCGTGCTCGATCGCGAAAAGTGCGTTGCGCGCCACCATCTCCTCGATCATGAAGCTCGGCGGCACGCGGCCCGTGTCCTTGCGGAAGCCGCCGATCTCGATGGCGCCGTAGAACGGGTGCTCGAACGGCCGCCAATCGATGTATCCAGCGCCGAGGAGGAGTTCGTCGTCGAGCTCGAGCCGATCCTTCTGGAACCCACCTGGGCCACCCGCGCGCGCCGGTTGATCGGCGCGCGGACGCCCCGTCATTTGTTCCGAGTTCCACAGCTCATTCGTGAACGAAATCACGCCGAGCCCCTCGTAGCCCCACGTCGCGAAGCCGCCCCACACGGTGTAGAGATCCTTCCAGATCACCATGTAGCGGTAGAACGGCAGCATGCGTTCGCCGGTCTTGCCGATCTCGTCGAAGACGCGCACGTCGTCGCGTTCGTACTCGCCGAACGGTTCGGCACCGGGGCCACGCAGGATCATCCCGCCCGCGTTGTGATACGACTGCAACGCCGCGAGGTTCGGCCGCGCGAGGAGGTACTCGGCGATACAGCGGGTCTCCGGCCAGTAGAGCGGGTAGGGACCCGCGCCGCCTTGCACGTGCTCGGGCTCCCACATCGACGGCCACGCGCGATTCATGTCGTAGCCACCGACTTCGTCCTCGTTCACGCGGCCGTCGCCGTCGTCGTCGAGGC
>JAYTBY010000830.1:0-5515 GCA_043736755.1 Planctomycetota bacterium
CTCGAAGTCGGCGCGTACTACCTCCCGGGACTGGATCACCTGCTCGACACCATCGCCACCCCGGCCGCTGTGGTTGCGGGCACACTCGTCACGGCGAGCTTCGTCACGGACGTCGAGCCGTGGTTTCGCTGGACGCTCGCCGCTGTCGCGGGTGGTGGAGCCGCCGCCCTGGTCCAGACCGCGACGGTCGTCACGCGCGCCGCGTCGGGAGTCACGACCTTCGGGCTCGCGAATCCGCTGGTCTCGACGGCGGAGCTCGCCTGCTCGACGTTCCTGTCCGTGATGGCTGTCGTCGTGCCCATCTTGGCCGTCGTCCTTGTCCTCGTCCTGGCCATCTGGGTCATACGCCGCGCACGTCGCGACCCTCCGATCGCAGCTTGAATCGCGTCGCGGCTCCAACGCTCCGCCGCTAAGCTCCTTCACCCACTTCGAGGAGCATATGGACCAACGCGAGCTGAGCAGTTTCGTCGACACCACCTGGGACAAGGCCATCGTGCCCGCTCTCGAGGAGTACATCCGGATCCCGAACAAGTCTCCGGCATTCGACCCGCAGTGGCGCGAGCACGGCCATATGGACCGCGCGGTGAAGTTGATCGCCGCGTGGTGCAAGGCACGCTCGATCGAGGGTATGCAGATCGAGGTCGTGCGCTTGAAGGGCGACGATGGAAAGGATCGGACGCCGGTCATCCTGCTCGAGATCCCGGCGACGGCCGCAGTGGGTGACACCGTGCTGCTCTACGGCCACCTCGACAAGCAGCCGGAGTTCGCCGGTTGGAATCCGGGCCTCGGCCCTTGGGAGCCGGTGCTGCGCGACGGGAAGCTCTACGGTCGTGGCGGTGCCGACGACGGGTACGCCGCGTTCGCCTCACTCACAGCGATCGAAGCCCTGCGTCGTCAGAAGATCCCGCATGCGCGCTGTGTCGTCCTGATCGAAGCGTGCGAGGAAAGCGGCAGTTTCGACCTGCCCGCGTACATCGATCACCTGGCGGGCCGGATCGGCGACGTCTCGCTCGTGGTGTGCCTCGATTCGGGTTGCGGCGACTACGACCGCTTGTGGAGCACGACCAGCCTGCGCGGTCTCGTCGGCGGAACGCTCTCGGTCGAGACGCTGCGCGAAGGCGTTCATTCGGGTGACGCGAGCGGCATCGTGCCTTCGACGTTTCGCGTCCTGCGCCAGGTTCTCGCGCGGGTCGAGGATGCGGACACGGGTCGCATCCTGCTGAAGGAGTTGTGGACGAAGATCCCCAAGCAGCGTCAGGCCCAAGCCAAGGCGACCGCGAAGATCCTCAAGAAGGACGTCTACGCGAAGTTCCCCTGGCACGACGGCGTGAAGCCGATGTCGAAGGACCTGCTCGAGCTCATGCTGAATCGCACGTGGCGTCCCGCGCTGTCGATCACGGGTGCGCGCGGATTCCCCGACGTCGATGCCGCGGGCAACGTGTTGCGTCCGCTGTCGGCGGTGAAGATCTCGATGCGAGTTCCGCCCACCGTCGATCCGACGGTGGCCGCGAAAAAGCTCAAAAAAGTGCTCGAGAAGGACCCGCCGTACGGTGCCAAGGTCACCTTCGCCGCGGACAAGGCGTCCGAGGGTTGGAACGCGCCCGAGCTCGCGTCGTGGCTCGAGGAATCGCTCGCGCGCGCCAGCAAGCAGCACTTCGGCAAGCCGGCGGCGTACATGGGCGAGGGCGGCTCGATCCCGTTCATGGGGATGCTCGGGAAGAAGTTCCCGAAGGCGCAGTTCTGCATCACGGGCGTGCTCGGGCCGCACAGCAACGCGCACGGACCGAACGAGTTCCTGCACCTCGCGACGGGCAAGCGCTTGACGGCTTGCGTCGCGCAAGTGGTCGCGGACCACGCGGCGCGCGAGCGCTGAACCCGGACGGACGGACCTCGAACTCCACGGCCTGCTCCGGCGCGGCAGCTTCTTTGCATCTGGCGAGGACAGCGACGGTGGGATATCGTCGAAAGGGGCGGTGATCGTGCAGCGGTCACGCGCCGCCGTGCAGAGAGAGGAGGAAGCGCCGTTCGGAGGGCCCACCAGCTCCCCACGGCGGGGGAACCGATCCCGAGAGGAGTCTTGAATGAACTCGCGAACGCGTCGATGGGCGATGACGCTGACGGTCGCCCTGGGATTCACGCCGGCGGCCACGGGCCAATTGATCCATTCGGTCACGATCCCAGCGCAAGCTCCGCCCTGGACCAGCTCGGCCCAGATCCCGGCCTTCGACCGGGCGCTCGGTCGACTCGACGGCATCTCGCTCTTCGTGAGCGGGTCGATTTCGGGCACGCTGCGCCTCGAGAACACGACGAACGTGCAGGTCGCCCCGTCGACGCAGCCGCGTGCGCATTTCAACGTCCTGTTCCCATCGATCGTCGCCGCGCCGGCGCCCTTCGTGAGTCACTCGGCCGGCTCCCTCGGCCTGCTGGCACCCTACGACGGAACGACGGACTTCACGGGTGCATCGGGCTTGGCTCAGGTCTTCGGACCGACGATCGGGAGTGGCGCCTTCGGCGGCAACTACCGACCCGACCTCGATCTGCTCTGCGTCCCGCCGGGCGCGAGCGGGATGAACACGGTCACCGTGAGCGCGACCGACACGACTCCTCCGCCTTCGCCCGCCGGCGTCATGAGCGGGACGACGTTCGACGTGGGCGTCACGATCACCGTGTTCTACAACTACACGCCGGCTCCGTCCGTGCTGTGCGATCAACCTCAGGTCAGCGCGTGTCCGTGCGGCAATCACGGCAGCTCGGGCCGCGGCTGCGCGAACTCCGTTCAGTCCGCGGGTGGTCGACTCCAGGTCTCCGGAACCGCATCGATCGGCGCGGACTCGCTGACCTTGTCCGGTTCGTTCATGACGAACTCGAGCGTGCTCTACTTCCAGGGCACGGACTACACGCTGAGCGGGACCGCGTTCGGCGACGGACGCCGCTGCGTCACCGGTAGCGTTCGACGCCTCGGCACGAAGACGAACGCCGGTGGTGCTTCGCAGTATCCGGTCGGCGGAGATGCGGCGATCTCGGTCCAGGGTCAGGTGACGACGCCGGGCATTCGCACGTATCAGGCCTATTACCGCGACCTCGGCGCCTTCTGCACGCCCGCGGGCTTCAACGTGACGAACGCCTACCTCGTGACCTGGAGCTTGTGACCGGCTTACGGGCCCACTTGCGTCCGTGAAGCGAAGTCAGCGCGGCGCCGGCGTGCTCGTGCCGAGCCCCGGTCCGTACACGACCGCGTTCGCGAAGAGACGCGCCGTGCCGCGGAACCAGCCGCGGAACACCGGGGTCGACGCGAACAGGATCACTTGGCCCGCACCTTGGCGCTCGACGGTCAGCCACGCGGAATCGGCGATGCGCGCGCGCGCTTCGGGCCACAACAGCCCTGAATGTCGCAGACGTTCCGCCGCCGCGAGCCTCACGGCCGTGCGCGTCGGCGGTCGTGACAACAGCGCGTTACCGCCTTCGAAGTAGACCGGCATTTCGTCGCTGCAACCTGCGGTGATCCACGCGTCCGTGTTCACTTCGCCGCGCAGGATCACGCCCTGCGGCGAGAACGTCGACGCCCAGCGATCGCGTTCCTTCGCTTCGTCGCCCTTCAGCTCTTTCGGTTCTTCCTTCGGACCTTCGGCGACCTTCACCGGCTTGCCGTCCCACAGCGCTTCGAGGTCGATCACGGTCTTGCCGGCCTCACGCTCGTGCTCGACCGCGCGGCGATAGGGGCCGAGATCGTCGAGCACGTCGGAACGCCGACGCACGGAGGAGAGTTGCATCTTCTCGTCGGCCAGCGCGCTCGCAGCGTCGCCGCCGAGTGCGATCAGCGTTCCGCCGGCGCGGACCCACGTGCGCAAGTCCTCGGCATGGTCGCTCAAAACGGATCCGCCGCCGTCGGGCACGACGAGCACGTTGTAGCGGCGCAGATCGGCGTACCCGAAGTTCTGCGCGTCGATCAGCGACACCGACACGCCGTACAGGACGTCGAGCGCGTGCCACGCGTGCCCGAACGAGTCGGACGAAACGGGCGCGTTCGAGAGCAACGCGACGCGCGGCCGCTCGAGCAGGTCGAAGTGCTGACCGCCGAGGTCGGGGCCTTCGTCACGACTGCGCGCAGACGTCACGGGCAAGACAGCGACGTGGGACTCGAGTGCCGCGCGCTCGACGCGTTCGCGCGCATCGCTGCCGTTCTCGACGCGACGCACGAGCAGCGATCCGCGCGCGAACTCGCGTCCGTCCGCGCGGAACGCCTCGTCGCAGATCTGGACGGCGAGGCCGGCGTCGAGCGCGCGCGCTGCGAAGGCGACGGATGCGTCGGTGCTGCCGTCGACGACCCAACCGTAAACGGGTCCGGCATCGTTCGGCAGGACGGCGACGCCTTCCTCGCGCGCCGCGCGCTCGAGTTCGTCGTATCGACGCAAACTCACGCTCGGCGTCGCGCACCACAGCGCGTCGAGGTCGTACGCGTGCGCCGGCGACCAACCTGTCACGTCGTAGGCCTTGGAGCGACCCTTGCGCTCGAGCTCCTTCCGCTCGCGCTCGAGCGACGCCATGTCGTAGCGCGGATCGAACGCGAGCGCGGCCTTCACGAGCGGCGCGAGCGGCTGGCGAGCGGGGATCACGAACGAATGTGCCGGGATTTCCCGCGCCGCCGTGACACCGCGGACGCCCTCGGCGTCCGCGACTTGGAAGACCTCTTCGTTGAGATAGACCTCGACGCCCTGCTCCATCAGCGAGTCGACGAGGTGCTCCTCGCGCGCGGTCTCGCGTCCGCGAGCGATCACGAACACGCGACCGTTGCCGTCCGTGTCCGCAGAGACGTTGCGTTGCTTCTCGGCCAAGTAGTCGCGCAGGACCGCTTCACGGTTCTTCGCCAACGTCGTCACGTTCGCGATCGAACCGACGGCTTGGCGCTGCACGCCTTCGCGGTACGTCGCGATCTCGCCCGAGCGACGCAGCACGGATCCGCCCGCATAGCGCGCCTGCTCGTACAGGATCCCGCACGCGCCCTGGAACGTCGCCCACGAATCCGTGTAGCCCGGATACCACGAGTCGGCCCACTCGCGCGTGTAGTAGCTCCAACCATGTGCGTCGAACGCCGCCGCTTGGTCGTCGCCGTAACGCTGCCACCAGGTCCGCGTGAACGCGGGGAAGTGCGGCGTCAGCGGATCCGTCGCGGGATAGAAGAGAAACGTGTCCTGCGAGCCCATCTCGTGCGCGTCGACGAGAAGTTGCGGATGCCAAGCATGGATCGCCTTCCAACGCGCGCGCGTCTCGGGCTGCGTGCCCCACAGCCAGTCGCGATTCATGTCGAACAAGTAGTGGTTCTCGCGGCCGTACGGCCAACGACCGCGGCGCATGCTGGCCGTGTCGAGGTCGGGCACGTAACCGCTGCCTTGCTCGAACATCGCGAGCACGCGCTCGCGCCCGTCGGGGTTCTGACACGGATCGATGACGACGACGACGTCGCGCAAGATGTCCGTGACGTCCGCGCTCGTCCCCGCGGCGAGGTGGTACGCGACCG
>JAYTBY010000831.1:0-5511 GCA_043736755.1 Planctomycetota bacterium
GCAACGCGCACCGCGCGTCGCGCGTCGCTGCGCGTGAAACCCTGCACGAACTCACCTGACTCCGTACGCGGAATCAGCGTCGCAACGGCACCGGCTCGCGCATCAGATGCTCCAGCAAACGTGTCGCGTCGGATTCCACCTGCAGTCGCGCGCGATCGGCAGGACGCACGAAGCCCTCGTCGCGAGCTCGGTCGAGGAAGGTCAGCAGCGGCGCGTAGTACTCCTCGACATCGAGCAGACCGACCGGCTTCCCGTGAAAGCCGAGCTGTGCCCAGGTGAGGATTTCGAACAGCTCGTCCAGCGTTCCCATGCCGCCCGGGAGCGCGATGAACGCGTCCGACAGGTCGGCCATCAGCGCCTTGCGCTCGTGCATCGTGCGCACGACGTGCAGCTCGGTCGCCGCGGTGTGTCCGAGCTCGCGCTCGGCCAGCGCCTCGGGAATCACGCCGATCGCGCGACCGCCGGCCGCAAGCGTCGCGTCGGCGACGATCCCCATGAGGCCCACGTTGCCACCGCCCCACACGAGATCGATGCCGCGGGCACCGAGCAACGTGCCCAATTCCAGCGCAGCCCGCCCGTACGCGGGGCGCGCACCGGGCGATGAACCGCAGAAGACGCACACGCGCCGCATCCTCTGCTGCACAGTCGCGCTCACTTCGGACCGATCAGCGCAGCCGGATCCTCGGTGAGCAGCAGTTCGATCGTCGCATCCTGCAAGTTCGCCGGGTTGTCGTGCCAGCGGATGCGCCCTTCGCGATCGAGCAGCACGACGTCGGGGATTTTCTGCCCACGAAACGCCGTCGTCGTCCGACCCTCGTCCATGAACACAGGGAAGTGGATCGAGTTCGGTCCGAGGAACGCTCGCACCGATTCGGGAGTCTGACCCTTGCTGTGGTCCACGATCCCGATCCAGCGCACGCCCATGGGTTCGAAGCGCTTGGCGAGATCGAGCAGGAAAGGCCGAGCTTTGTCGCAGTTCTCGCACCACGTCGCGAAGAAGTAGAGGACGACGACGTCCCCGCGGAGGTTCGCGAGCGTTGTCGCATCGCCCTGGATCCACGCGCCCGGTCCGAGTGCGGGCGCGAGCTTCTCGAAGAGTTCCATCATCGAGAGGTAGCGCTTCACGGCCTCGATGTCTTCGCCCTTTTGGAACTCGCGTGAGTAGCGCGCGAAGTCAGCCCGCGCATCCGCAGTCTTCAAGAGATGTCGGCGCACGGCGGCGCGGCGCTCCAGCGACTTGGGCAGGTACTTCGCGTCCGACGCGAAGCGCTCGAGTCCGGTCCCATACTCGCGCTCGGCGAGGACCAGATCGCCCGAGAACATCGCGACCGTCCCGCGCATGTACTGCGCCCGGCCCGCGACCGCCGACGTCGTGTGTTCCAGGGCGACGGTCCGGAAGCGCGCGTCGGCCAGCCCGAACGCGCTCATCGAGTCCTGGTTGTTCTGCTGCAAGCGCTGACGCGCTCGTCCGAGAGAGAAGTGGCACACGCCCTCCTCGACGAGCGCCTCGATCCCACGCGGGGTCCCAGGAAAGTCACGCGCGTAGGCGGCGAACGCGAGCCCAGCCTTCTCGTAGTCGGCCTTCTTCTTCAGGTCGTGCGCGGCGGACCACGCAGCGTCCGCCGGGGAGACGGTCGTCGTCGGCGCAGGCGTCGGCGTTTGGGGCTGCGGCGCAAGGAACGAGGCGCTCGCGAGGAGTGCGTGGAGGAATTGCATGTCGGGAACTTCGCGCGTGGGGCGTTCACCTCTACTGTAACCCGCTCGCCTCGAACTCGTCCCGCCGCCTCCTATGCAACGCACACGCATCGCCTTTTCGATACTCGCCCTCGGTTCGGGGCTCGCTCTGGGAGCCTGTTTCATGTCGCGGGACCCGCGCGAGGTGTCGTTGCGCGCGGACGTTCAGCGCTATCTCGATCGCTACGGTCCGGAGTACCAGCGTCTGTCCACCGCGGCGCAGGAAGCGCAGTGGGGCGCGCAGACACGGATCGTTCCGGGCGACGATTCCGCTGGTCAGCGCGTGCGCGCGGCGGAAGGAGCGTTCGCCGAGTTCACCGGCAGCACCGAGAACATCGAACTCGCCCGTGCCTACCTGCGCCGCAAGCGCGAACTGACTCCGCTCCAAGTCCGCGAACTCGAGACGATCTTGCGCAAGGCCGGTGGGAACCCGCAGACGGCGCGCGTGCTCGTCGAGCAGCGCATCGCGGCCGAGACGAAGCAGACCGAAGCGCTGTATGGATTCGCGTACGAGTTCGAAGGCAAGCCGACGACGACGACGGAGCTCGACGCGATTCTGCACGCGGAGACGGATCCTGCGCGTCGCCTCGCTGCGTGGGAAGCCTCGAAGGCGGTCGGACCGGCGCTCCGGGACGGGCTCGTGACGTTGCGACAACTGCGGAACGAGGTGGTGCGCGCGCTCGGCTACGCTGACTATTTCGCGTACATGTCGAGCGAGTACGGCATGTCGCCGACCGAGCTCGCGCAGCGGATGTTCGAGATTCAGCGCGAACTGCGGCCGCTGTATCAGGAGCTGCACACGTGGGCGCGGTACGAGCTCGCGCGGAAGTACGGGACCGAAGTGCCCGACCTCATTCCCGCGCACTGGTTACCGGATCGGTGGGGACAGGAATGGTCGGCGTTGGCGCCCGTCGAGGGGCTCGATCTCGATGCGGCTTTGCGCGAGAAAACGCCTCAGTGGCTCGTCGAGCAAGGCGATCGCTTCTACCAGAGCTTGGGTTTCGATCCGTTGCCGCCGACTTTCTACGAGCGCTCGTCGTTGCTCCCCGTCGAGGCGGGAGCGGGGTTTTCGAAGAACAATCATGCGTCAGCGTGGCACGTCGACCTCGATCGCGACGTGCGCTGCTTGATGAGCGTCGTGCCTACGGGTTCGTACTACGAGACGATCCACCACGAGCTCGGGCACATCCACTACTACGCGCAGTACTCGACGAAGGAGGTGCCTATCGTCTTGCGCGAGGGCGCCTCACGCGCGTACCACGAGGCGTTCGGATCGTTGCTTGGCCTCGCTGCGATGCAGCCGCGATTCGTCACCGCCGTCGGACTCGACGTGGGCGAAACGCGGCCCGATCCCATGCGTCTTCTGCTGCAAGAGGCGCTGAACTACGTCGTCTTCATGCCGTGGTCCGCGGGTGTGATGTTCGAGTGGGAGCGCGAAATCTACACGCAGGACCTGCCCGCCGACCGTTGGAACGAGCGCTGGTGGCAACTCGTCGAGCGCTATCAGGGCATCGCCCCGCCGAGTCCGCGCGATGAGCGGTTCTGCGATCCCGCGACGAAGACGCACGTGAACGACGACCCAGCTGCGTACTACGACTACGCGCTCTCGTACGTGCTGCTGTTCCAGTTGCACGACCACATCTCGCGCAACATCCTGCGCGAGGATCCACGCAACACGTGCTACTTCGGCCGCAAGGACGTGGGCAACTTCCTGCGCTCGATGATGCGGCCGGGTGCGACGGTCGACTGGATCGAACTCCTCCGCGAAAAGACGGGTCAGCCGCTGTCCGCGCGACCGATGGTCGACTACTTCGAACCGCTGCGGAAATGGTTGGTCGAGCAGAACCGCGGGCGGAAGAGCACGTTGCCGGCGCTGTAGTCGCGCGGCGCACCTACCGCATGCTCTTCTCGACGTCCGTGTCGAGCCCCGAACCGCCCTTCGCGCCGTCGGCGCCGAGCGTCGCGACGACGACCTGTTTCGCTTCGACGATACACACGTAGGGACGTCCCCACGGATCGTTCGGAAGCACGTCGCCTACCAAGTACGTGAGCCCCTGCGGATCCGGAAGTCCCAGCGCCGCGAGGCTCTCGGGCCAACGCTTGTTGTTGTCGCGGTACGTGCTCACCGCGCCGTGGAGCATGTAGAAGTCGTCGGCGATCTTCTTGTGCTCGGCAGTCTCTCTCAGTCGGCCCGCCTCCTCCTTGCGGATGCGCTTCTCGCGCGCCGACGAGAGCGGTCCGAGCAGTAGGGCGAAGTTCGTCTTCACCCGCAGGAAGAGCGAGTCCGGACCGAAGCCCCATAGGTGGGTCACGACGAATTCTCCCGGTCCAGGCGTCGGTCCGGCGAGGAACTCCGAGTCGCGGCGCATCCCCGACGGATCGCCACTGGCGACCGCCTCGATGGAGGCGCGGAGGCTCGCGACCTCCGCGCCGAGATCCATCGAGCTCGCGAATCCACTCGGAAAGGCCGTGAGACCAGCGATTGCCACGGCGACGTCTGGACGGGGCACTTGCAGCAGCGGCTCGACGAGACGCACCGCGTCCCGTTCCTCGACGACCCCGAGGAGCACCGCGACTCTGCCGTCGCGCAGCGCGCGCACGCGGCGCACCTCATCCGCACCGTGGAGCCGCTTCAGGGCGCCGACGCGCGCGAGTAGTAGGTCTGCGGACTTGCCCGGATTGCTTGGATCGAGGAGCTCGATCGTGCGCGAGTCGATCGGCACCCAGGCGGACCGCACCTCGCCCCACGGATGGGGCACAGTCTCGATGCGCACTCCTTCCACTCCCTCGAGCCCGCTGAACAGGACCTTGTCGACATGCGCCAACGTCGCGGTGGGGTCGGTCGCATCGAGCACCATTCGCTCGACCACGCTGCCCTTGCGCACCGATCGCGCGATCGCGATGGCTGGGGCGTGCGATCCTCTCTCCTCGAACTCGGGCAGGCGGCCGCGGCCACCAACGAGGCCGGACCAATGCGACATCAGGAGCTTCTGGCCGGAGAACGGTGCCTCGGGGCTCGCCCGCCCTACGAACCACGAATCCGCTTCGGAGTCGATCCAACACGCGAGCGCAGTGAGGCCACGAGGCTCACCTTGGCCCAATCCCTCGAACGGCGCTCCCGCCATCGGAACTCCCGTCCAACGGAGTTCCTTTCCGCGCACCTCGAGCGTGCCCTGCTCGCTGTTCTCGAGCGCGCGCACGAACGCGCTGAACACGAGGCGTGGCGCGGCTCCGTACGGACCGAAGAGTCCCTCGGGCGGCATGAGTTCGGCGAGGATCGCGTCGATCGAGTTCGAAGCGGCATCGAGCACGGGGATCGCGGCCCGGACGTCGATGCGGATCGACAGATCGATCGCCGGGTCTACCGTCGCAGTCGACGCAGCTTTCGCAGGCGCGAACTCGACGCGCTGCGTCCACACCGCATGACCCGCGACGTCGACGCGGCGCCACGGCGGCGCGAGTTCGATGGCAGCGCCATTCGCGACGGCGCTACCCGCGATCGTCCACGCCCAGCTCGCTTCGCCCTCGACCGAACCTGCGACGAGCAGCGGTTTCGCCGCATCGAGCGCGCCCGCGGGCAACGCGAGCCCCGTGAGCTTCTCCACGAACTGGTGCGGGCCGCCCAACCACGCGCGTGCCGGCGCGATCGCACGCTCGAGCGCGACGAGCGAAGGTGCCGCGAAGACGATGGCCGAGCGCTCCGGCGCGAGCTGTTCCAACGTGACGCGCACCGGTTCCGCCGCCAGTTTCGTCGGCTCCTTCGCGGGTTTCGTCGCC
>JAYTBY010000832.1:0-2530 GCA_043736755.1 Planctomycetota bacterium
GTCGTCGGGACGGAACTGGTATCCGGCGGTCTTCCACTCCTCGACCTGCTTCGCTTCGGCGACCTCGGCGGGATCGGTCCACGCGCCGGCCTCGTTGCGCGCCCAACCCATGCTGAGGAACGGCACGTCGGCTTCGGGGACCCACTCCTCCTTGAAGCGCGCGAGGCCTTTGGCCTTCATCTTCGCGGCTTCCTCGCGTTTGAACTTCGAGAGCTCGGCGAAGCTCTCGTACCACTTGCCGTCGTAGAGCTGGTGGCGCAGCCCCTTGCGCGCGACCTCGTTGTTCGCGTCGAGCTCGACCACGCGCTTGTAGACCTTGTCGGCCGAGGCCTGCATCGGACCGCCGACGAGTGACGCGGCGAGTTCGAGCAACTTCGCGACGTCGGTGCCGGCCGCGGCGATCTTCGCGTCGATGCCGCCGTCCTGCGTGAGCGTCGGCGTCGTGACGCGAGTGAGGACCGGGGAGGGACAGGGTAGAAGCAGGACAGTCGAAATCAGCGCGACGATCATGACGGTGCGTGGTCTCGCGGTTCGCGATGGGGAACAGGGGGCAAGGCGATCCTAGACGTGTGAGCGTAACACTCAGAACCCGTGGGGTACGGTGCCAGGAACGACCCCGACACATTCGGTCCGAGGCGCTCCCGACCGAATGTGTCGGGGTCGTTCCTGGCACCGTACCCCACGGGTGAGTTCCGCTCTGCGGGCAGCTCCAGAGGTCGCGGAGAACCCGACGATGCGTGCCGCACCTCGGGTATCGTCCGTGTCGGGATGTCCCCTGGCAAAAACCCGTCGCGGATCCCCGCACGGTCGCTGGTGCGGCGGATCCAAGCCCCCGTGATGGCCACACCGTGAGCGACGCGCCCCGACCGATCCTCTCCCGCTCCGGAGGAACCGACCCCGTCCGTCCTCGATCTCGTCGCACGGCTCACCGGCGACGCGCCGCGCGTGACGTTGCGCGAGGAGGACTCCGCCGTCAGCGCATCGCCGGTCATCGATCCATCCTCGAAGGACAAGGCCGCGATCCCGCTCGGGCGCGCGAACCTGCAGTTCTTGGGTGAGATCGCGCGTGGCGGGATGGGTGTCGTGTTGAAAGGTCACGACACGGACCTGGGCCGCGATGTCGCCGTGAAGGTGCTCGACAAGCGCCTCGCCGATCGACCCGAAGTCATCCAACGCTTCGTCGAGGAGGCACAGATCGGCGGCCAGCTCCAGCACCCGGGCATCGTGCCCGTGTACGAGCTCGGCACGATGAAGGACGAGCGTCCGTACTTCACGATGAAGCTCGTGAAGGGTCGCACGCTGGCGACATTGCTCACCGAGCGCGAGTCGCTGACGTCGAACCGCACGCGCCTGATCGACATCTTCGAGTCGATCTGCCAGACGATGGGCTACGCGCACTCGCGCGGCGTGATCCACCGCGACTTGAAGCCCGCGAACATCATGGTCGGCGCCTTCGGCGAAGTGCAGGTCGTCGACTGGGGCCTCGCGAAGGTCATGGCGCGCGGCGGAACGGCCGACGAGAAGCGCGCGAAGGTCGCGCACACGCAGCTCACGATCCTCGAGACCGTGCGCTCGAACAAGGCTCGAGCTCGGGCTCGGAGTCCATAGTCGGCTCGGTCATGGGCACGCCGGCGTACATGCCGCCCGAGCAGGCGTCGGGGCACGTCGATCGACTCGACGAGCGGTCGGACGTCTTCGCTCTGGGCGCGATCCTGTGCGAAATCCTCACGGGATCGCCGCCCTACGTCGGCGAGCGCGACGCGGTCATCGCGGCCGCCGCGCAGGCCGAATGCGACGGGGCGATCGCGCGGCTCGACGCGTGCGGCGCGGATCCGGAGCTCTTGAAGCTCACAAAGCAGTGCTTGATGCCGGCCCCGGCGGCGCGACCGGCGAACGCCGGCGTCCTGGCCGAGCGCGTGCACGCCTACGTGATCTCGGTCGAGGAGCGCGCGCACGCGGCACAAGTCGCCAACGCCGCCGCGCAAGTGCGCGCCGAGGAAGAGCGCAAGGCGCGCAAGCTGACCCTCGTGCTCGGCGCGGCGGTCGTCGCGATATTGCTCGTCGGCGGTGGAGGTTGGGCGTTCGTCCAGAGCGAACGCACGGCGCGCGAGCGCGAGCAGGTCGAGCACATGCGCGAGGTGGCGCAGCGCGATGCGCGACTCGCGGCGGAAGTCGGTGATGCGTTGAACGAAGCCTCGGCGCACGAGGGCGCGGGACGGTTCGAGGAAGCGATCCAATCGGCACAGCGCGCACGCGCGCTGGCCGAGAGTGGCATGGGGAGCGAGCCGCTCGGTGGCATGGACGGCGCGATGACTCAGATGCACGTGAAGCACAACGCCGATCTGTTGGGACGCGCCGCGGACGTGCTGAAACGAGTCGTCGACGGTCACGAACGCGAGCGGGTCGCGGCCGAGCGAAAGGCGGCGAACGAGAAGCTCCTCGCCGGGTTGCTCGAAGCGCGCGAACCGATCTGAGGTCCGGGCCGCGACGATCCGCAGCAGACCGCTGCGCGCTACGAGCAGGTCTTCAC
>JAYTBY010000833.1:0-5504 GCA_043736755.1 Planctomycetota bacterium
GTGTTGGGCACACTGCGACCGATCAGCAGCGATGCGCAGTTGGTGCCCATCGTCGAAGAAGTCGCGCTGTGTACGGGTTCGGGTGGTCCCGTGCGTCTCTTCGGCATCGACGCCTTCGTCGATGGCGGCGCGAGAGACTTGGGCCCCGCGTTCGCGACCGCACTGCCGGCCGACGCGCGCGAACGTTTCCTCGAATTCGTGAGTGGACGAGGCGCATGGATCGGAGCCGGGCTCGCGCGCGAGCTCTCCATCGAGCGCGGGGCCGAAGTCACGTTGGACGTGCGCGCGCGCGCCGTGCGCATCGACGTCCTCGGCGTGCTGCCCAGCACACTCGGACGCGCGTTCGAGCGGCTCGTCTTGGTCGACGTCGCGCGCGCGGCCGAGATCGTCGGCGAGCCCGCGCGCATCGATCGCATCGAGGTCGTTCCGCGTGCGCACGCCGACCTCGTGAAGCTCGAAGCCGACATCGCGGCCCTTCTGCCCCGCGGTGCGACTGTCTCTGCTCCGGCGCGGCGCGGCGAGGACGCGCGCGGTCTCGTGGCTAGCCTCGAGTTCAACCTCACGGCGCTCTCCCTGATCTCGCTCCTCGTCGGAGCCGTGCTCGTCGCCACCACGCTCGCGACATCCGTCGTGCAACGCGCACGCACGATCGCGTTGCTCTCTTCCCTCGGCGCGAGCGAGGCCCAGATTCGCCGCGCGATCCTGCTGGAAGCGGCTGCGATCGGCCTTCTCGGCGGTGCGATCGGCACGACCCTCGGGTTCATCGGAGCGCGCGCACTGCTGCCCCAGATGCGCGCGACCGTGGCGACGGTGTTGCCCTACGCGGACGAGAGCCCGATCCGGTTCGCATGGGACCACGCACTGATCGGCGGAGCGCTCGGACTCTTCACGGCGCTCATTGCCGCTTGGCTGCCGGTCCTCGAAAGCGCGCGCACGCCGCCGATCCAGGCCTTGCGGGGCGAGTCGCCACAGCGGCTGACGACACGCGAGCTGCGGATCGCGCTCGGGCTCGCCGCGTTCTTCGCGGTTCTAGCGGCCGAACTGGTCCAGCTTCCCGCCTGGAACGGCTTGCCGCTCGCCGCACTCCTCGCTTCGGTCGCGTGCTTGGGCGTCCTCTTCGCGATCCTCGGACCGGCCGTGGACGCGGTCGGGTTCCTCGCCAGCCGTCAGCGCTTCTTCCCGCAACCGTTGCGTCTCGCCTGCGCGGCCCTGGCCGCTGGACGACGTCGCGCATCGTGGGCGGCCGGCGCCGTGGGCGTCGCCGTCACGCTCTCGATCTCGATCGCGGCGATGGTTCACTCCTTCCGCGAGACCGTCGTCGATTGGAGCGAGCGTTCGCTGCAGGCCGACTTCACGATCCGCCCGCTGTCCTCGCGCGACGGGATTCCGGTCGGCCGGCTCGACCCAGAAGTGCTCGACGTCGCTGCAGCCGTCGTCGGCCAAGACGCGCTGGATCCCTACTATGCAGGGCGAGGGTCGTTCGGCGCCGAGACCATCACGATCGCGGGAGCGGATCTCGGACTCGCCGCGCGCCGCGGCGGCCCACGACTCGTCGATGGTCGCGATCCAGGTAAGGCGTTGGAGCGCGCACACGCGGAACGCGGTGCTCTCGTGAACGAGGCTTTCGCGCGGCGTTTCGGCCTTTCCGAAGGGGCAACGGTCGCGCTCGAGATCGCCGGGTTCCAAGTCGAGCGCCTCGTCACCGGCATCTTCCAGGACTACGGAGACAGTCGTGGAGTCGTGACGCTCGACTTGGCGGACTATCGCGGTCACTTCCCCCACGATGCTCCACTGCAGTTCCGTGTGCACCTCCCGGACGACGTCGATCGCGCTCTTGTGCGGTCGCAACTCGAGGGGGCGCTCGCTTCACGCTTTCAACTCGAGGTCCTCTCGAACCGCGAGGTCAAGGAGCAGGTCTTGGCCGTCTTCGACCGCACCTTCGCGATCACGACGGCACTGCAGGGCGTCTCCGCGATCGTGGCCGTCGTGGCGGTCTTGAGCGTGCTCTACGCGCTGGTCTCGGAACGTCGCGCCGACCTGGCCCTCCTATCAGCGATCGGTGGAAGTCGCGCGCAGATCACAGGTGTCGTGGTCGGTCAGGCGGCGATCCTCGGCGCTCTCGGAGCCGTGTCAGGCGCCGTCACGGGGCTCGTCGTCGGCGTGATCCTCGTCGCGGTCGTCAACGTCCAATCGTTCGGTTGGACGATTCAGTACCACCAACCCTGGCGCGTTCTGTTCGTCACGATCGTGGCCGTCGTCGGGGCCTGCGCGGCCGCGGGTTTCCTGCCTGCGCGCGCCGCCGATCCGCGACGCTTGTCCGGAGCGCTGCGTGAGGAGTCCGTATGAAGATCCTCGTGGCCTTCGTCGCAACGCTGTTCACCGCGCTGGTCACGCCCAGCGAATGGCGACGGGTCGAAGCACCGATCGTTCCCGAGTGGCCGCGTGATCACGGCGCACACCTCGACGCGCGCACGGAGTGGTGGTACGTGACGGGCGATCTCGTCGACGAACGCGGGACCGAGTTCGGATTCCAGGTCACGATCTTCCGCCAGGGACTCGAGCCTGGTGATCCGGTGCGAGGTGAATCGCCGCTCCGGGCACGCCACGCGCTGGCGGCTCACGTGACGCTGACCGAAGTCGCGACGGGGAAGTTTCGACAGGCGGAGCGCCTGCGCCGGATGGCCGCGGGGCTCGCGGCGGTCTCCACCACGGACCTCGACTCGATGGTCGAGGACGTCGAGATCAAGCGCGCGCAGGACGGCACGATCCACGTGATCGCTTCCGCGCGTGAAGTCGGTTTCGAGCTCGATTTGCAGCTCATTCCGACGAAACCACTCGTGATGCACGGTGCGACGGGCATCTCACAGAAGGGACCCGAGCCCGGCAACGTCTCGGTGTACGTGAGCTCGACACGACTCGCCACCAGCGGAACGCTGCGCCTCGATGGACGCGCTCTCACGGTGCGTGGAGAATCGTGGTTCGATCACGAGTGGGGTTCGAGCCAACTCGGATCCGGCGTCGTCGGTTGGGATTGGACTGGCGTGCGCCTCGACGACGGACGCGAGATCATGCTCTACCGGATGCGCCGTCTGGACGGGACTCCGACGGCGTTCTCCGCCGGGACGCTGGTGCTGAAGGACGGCACCGCAAAGCCTCTCGCGCTGAGAGACTTCACATTCGAGCCGCTCGACACGTGGACGAGTGCCACGACCGGCGCGCGCTATCCCTTGCGCTGGCGGATCGTCGTGCCGACCGCGGGCATCGACGGTGAATTGGCCGCGAGGATCGAGCCGTGCGAGGTGGACGCGCGCGCTTCGAGCGGTACGGTCTACTGGGAAGGACCGGCGCGACTCACGGGCAGCGTCACGGGCTCGGGGTTCCTCGAACTCGCTGGCTATGCCGATTCGCTCGCGGCGAGATTCTGATGACCACCGTCCTCTTTCGCTCGCACATCGAAGCTCCGCGCACGGCGCTCTACGCCTGGCACGCGCATCCGAGTGCCTTCGAACGGCTCGCGCCGCCGGACGATTCCGTTCGGCTCTCCGAGGACAGTGGCGGGATCGAGGACGGTGCACGCAAGGTTCTGGAACTCGGGCCTCTCGGCATCCGCTGGGTCGCGGTGCACGATCGACATGTCACCGGTCATGGTTTTCGCGACGTGCAGGAGCGCGGTCCGTTCCGGCGTTGGGAGCACGTGCACGTGTTCGTGGACGACCAGGCCGGTACCTCCATCCTCGAGGACCACATCGAGTACGAACTGCCGTTCGGTCGACTGGGTGCCTTCGTCGCCGGTCGTGCGATCGCAGGGATGCTCGCGCGCATGTTCGAACGGCGTCACCGCATCACGCGCCACGACGTCGAACTGTTCGCGCGCGAGCCGGCGCCCGCGACCGTGATCGACGTGCGCGGATCGTCCTCGGACGCCCGCGTCCTGCGCGCGTTCTTGGCCACCGGCGGCTGGAACGTCAGCGAGGGTGCTGATCGGATCGTGACGATCACGGACGGCGCAATCCGCACGAATGACCGTGCACTCGGACCGTTCCAGGACGCCGAGGACGCGACGCTTGCCGCAGCGCATCGAGCGTTGTGCGCTGCACTCCGCTCGTAGGCGAGTATCCTCCGCCGCCTCATGCTCCCCCTCCTCCTCGCGCTCGCCACGATTGGCGAACCGACACGCGCCGACCTCACGGCAGCGTACTTGCGCTTCGAGCAGGCGCTGCGGGCGCATCCACCCGTCGCAGCCGAGCGCGCAGGAATCGAGAAGGGCTTCGACGCGGCCACACTCGACTTCTTCATGGGTGCTGGAACGCGGGCGATCGAGCGCATCGACGGCCTCACCGCGACTCTCGATTCCGTTCGGGCAGGGAATCCGGCCGAGCGAGCCGCGGACGCGTTGGCCCTCGACATCGAGCCGCGCGAAGTCTCCGCGTCGTCCGGCGCGAGGCTCACCGTGCGCCTGCGCCGCTTGCGCGCGGTCGATCCCGCACCCGAGAGCGCGGTCGTGCGGGTCGTGCTGCCCACGGCTTCGGAGAGCCGCGTGCTCGCCGAGGTCCTGATCCAAAAGCCTTGTGAGGCGGAGTCCACGACCGCGACGATCACCGTTCCTGGCGGCGGGGACTTCCCGGGCACGCGGATCGACCTCGCCGTGGAAATCGAAGTCCCCGGCGCGCGACCACGACGCGTCACGAGCGTGGCCCTCGTGGGCGAGCCGCTCGCCTCGATCCGTGCGCGCATCACAGCCGATCTCGCGCGCGTCGAGCCCGACGGGCCTCCGCTCTTGCAAGCTCTGGCCACGTGCCGCGCGCGCGCCGCCTTGCTCGATCCGCGTCCGTCCGCGAACGATTCCGCACGATTCCTCGTCGATCTCGCCGCGCACGCCGCCGAGGTCGAACTCGAAGCCAAGTCCCTCGTCGCGGGCAGCGACCCGTATCGCCGTCGCGTCGGAAACTTGTGGCGCGTCGTGCGTCTCCCGGACGGATCGGAGCTTCCCGTGCGGGTCTTCGCGCCCGAATCGGCCTGCGGCGAAGCGCGCGCGCCCCTCGTGGTGGCGCTCCACGGCGCGGGCGGCGACGAGAACATGTTCCTCGAGGGCTACGGACTCGGGACGATCGGCGCCCTCGCGCGCGAGCACGGTTTCGTGGTCGCCTGTCCGCGCGCGGGGTTCGGCGGAACTTCGCCGGAAGCCTTCGACGCCATCGTCCAGGCGCTGCTCTTCACGCACGCGATCGACGTGAAGCGCATCCACGTCGTCGGGCATTCGATGGGCGCTGGCGCCGCGGGCAGTCTGCGCAGCGCTCGATCCGACCGCATCGCCTCGGTCGTCCTACTCGCTGGTGCGTCGCGCGACACGGGCGGCCCCACATCGCCGCCGATGTTTCTGGCGGGTGGCGAACTCGATCCGCTGGCCAGCTCGGCAGCGTTGCGTCGCGCGGCCGAAAGCGCGCGCGCGGCCGGCGCACGCGTCGAGTTCACCATGCTCGAAGCGCGCGGACACACGTTGTTCG
>JAYTBY010000834.1:0-5490 GCA_043736755.1 Planctomycetota bacterium
CGTCGTCGCGGCGCCTAGCCAGAGAGATCCAGGTGGCCCGACTTCACACACGAACTTCGGGATCACCCCACTAGCAGTCCGTGGTGCGAGAGCTCGCGCGTTCCCCGCCGGCTCGGTTCGTGCTGCAGTCAGAACTTCGAGGAGACGAGATACTGCACCGCCGCGAGGATCTCCGCCCGACCGTGGCGCGGGTTGATCTCGAGGACGCGTTCGGCACTGCTCGGGACGTAGTTCGACACGAGCTTGAAGTCGACCTGCCCCAAACCCGGCGGCATCTCGGTCAGGCCATCGATCGCGTCCTGCAAGTGCACGCCGATCATCCGCGGCGCGTAGGCGTCGAGCCACTGGCCTTGGGACGGCAACCCCGCGCGCTCGCGCAAGTGGATGCGACCCGTGTCGTGCCAGTAGCACAACCCGCGGCGCTCGAGGTCGTCGAGGACCCAGCCCACGGCTTGGAAGTTCAGGAGGTCGAGGAAGCTGTCGCCGGGCTCGATGGCGATCTTCGTCTCGGGCAGCTCGTGCATCACCGTGTGCAGCGAACGACACAGGTGTTCGACTTGGCGCTGACCGCGACGTTGAACGCGTGTGACGAGGTCGCGCACGACCTCTTTGTTCTCGTCCGTCGGCGCTTCGCGGATCAACCGCGCGCGGAGCCGTTCGGACTCGTCCTGGAGCGCCTTGTCCTCGACCTCGCAGCCGCGGACGATCACCGTCGGGCACTGGTAGCGCTGCGCGAGACGCACATGGCGGCGCAGCGAGTTCACGGCCATCTCGCGCTGGTCCTCGGAGAGCGAGCCGAGCTTGCTGCCCGACATGTGCTCGGAGCGCGGATCGAGACAGCCGGTGACGATCGACCGCACCGAGATGCCGGTCTCGCGCCGCGAGTCCTCGAAACCGCTCAACTTGACCGGCGCGTCGAGCAAGCCCAGCTCGATGCGACGGAAGCCCATCGCGACCGCGGCAAAAGCCTGGTCCTCGATGGTCTTCAGTCGCGACCCGTAGCAGGCCGTCGACAGCGTGAATTCGTTGGGGATCCCGGGTTGGGTCAACACGACCGCCTTGTCACCGATTCGGGGGGAGCCCGCGGCGACCCCCTTAGGTTCGGACGCGGGGGCTTTTGACCAGAGAAGAAACCGACCCCAGGGAATGGGATGCACGACGTTGCACCCCAACCCAGTTTCATCGGGTACCCGGAAGTCGATTCCGTTGCGGAGGAAGATCGCTCGCGGATTCAGACTCGCGTCTGCGCTCGAAGTAGATGTCGAGGTCCATGCCTTGCGAGAAGATAGGAACTCTCAAACGGAAACGCGAAACGTGCGGTCAAGAACAGGCACGAGCCCGGCCGCCGCGCTGCCGCGGGGCTCGTTCGGAGTTCACCGAGTCCCGCCGCGCGGAGCGACGCAACTCAGTTCTGGGAGACCGCAGGACGACTTCCGCCCCGAACTTCAGACGCGCACTTCGGCCGTCTCGCCCAGCAGGTGCGCGTTGCACGCCAGGATCGGATCCACTTCAGCCGCCAGGAACTCTTCGACCTGCTCCGGCGCGCGCCCGACGAACCGCGCGGGGTCGAGGAGGTCGTCGAGGTGCCCGGCCAGGCGACCGAGGACCGGATCTTCGGCGAGCAGCGCACGGAGCGGATTCTCCCCGCCCGCCAGGATGGCCTCCGACGCGGTGCGGCTGGCGCGCCGGATCGACTCGTGCACGTCCTGCCGATCGGCGCCGGCCTTCACCGCGGCCATCATCACGTGCTCGGACGCGAGGAACGGCAACTCGGCCGCGAGGTTCTTCGCGACCACGTGGGGTCGCACGACGAGGCCACGCGTGACGTCGAGTTGCAGGATCAGGATCGCGTCCGTCGCGAGGAAGCTCTCGGCGATCACGAGCCGTCGGTTCGCAGAGTCGTCGAGCGTGCGCTCGAGCCACTGGTTCGCGGCCGTGTGGGCGGCGTTGTCGAGCCCGGCGATCACGTAGCGCGCCAGCGAACAGATGCGCTCGCAACGCATCGGATTGCGCTTCCACGGCATCGCCGAAGAACCGATTTGCTTCGATTCGAAGGGTTCCTCGAGCTCCTTGCGGCTGGCGAGGAGCCGCAGATCGACGGCGAACTTGTGCGCGCTCTGCGCGACCGACGACAGGACCTGCAGCACGCGAAAATCGGCCTGACGCGGGTAAGTCTGCCCGGTGACGCCGAACGAGCGCTCGAAGCCGAAAGCACGCGTGACGCGCGCGTCGAGCTCGCGCACCTTGCCGTGGTCTCCGTCGAACAGTTCGAGGAACGAAGCCTGCGTGCCCGTCGTGCCCTTCACGCCACGGAAGCGCAGCGTCGCGCGTGCGTGGTCGAGGTCCTCGAGGTCGTGGACGAGATCCTGCAGCCACAACGTCGCGCGTTTGCCGACCGTGGTCGCCTGTGCGGGTTGGAGGTGCGTCCAACCGAGCGTCGGGAGGCTCTTGTACTCGCGTGCGAACTTCGCGAGCGCCGCGATCACGTTGACGAGCTTCGCGCGCACGAGCTCGAGCCCTGCGCGAATCGCCAACAGGTCCGCGTTGTCCGTCACGAAGCACGACGTCGCGCCCAAGTGCACGATCGGTCGCGCGCTGGGGCACAGGTCGCCCCAAGCGTGGATCTGCGCCATGACGTCGTGGCGCAGCTCGCGCTCGTAACGCGCCGCGGCCGCGACGTCGATGTCGTCGACATGCGCTTCGAGCTCGGCGATCTGCTCCGCCGTGATCGAGAGGCCCAGGTCGCGCTCGCAGCGCGCGAGTTCGATCCACAGACGCCGCCAACGCGTGATCTTCGTGCGCTCCGAGAAGTTCGCGAGCATCGCGGGGCTCGCGTAGCGCTCAGACAGCGGGGAACGCCAAGTATTCGAGGGGTCGGTCACAGCCAGGAGATCTCCGGGAGAAAACGCGGCAGGAAGGTAGCGATTCCGGCCGCAGCGATGCACGCGAGGAGTCCGAGGAGGATCGCGCGCCTGAACCGACGCGGGTCGTTCGCGGCGCGGAGGACGCTGACCGCAGCCAGTGCGCCGGCGAGATCCGTGAGGACGTCGAGCACAGATGCGTCGCGGCCCGGGACCGTGGATTGGTGCAGTTCGTCCACCACGCCGTGGACGAAGCAGAACGCCACGATCGAGAACGCGATACGTGGCGAAGGAACGACGGCATCGCCGGCCCGACGCAGGGCGAGTGCGATCCACGTCGCGAGGCCGGCGTACTCGGGCGCGTGCGCCAGGTTCGAAATCCACGCACCCGTCGGCGAACCGGCCGAGAAATCCGTCGGCGGTCGCGCGGAGAGCGCCCAGATCAGCGTCATCCAGGCGAGCGTGAGGACCACGCCGGCGCCGGGGTGCACGCCGCGGAGACGTTCGAACAGTGCGCGCAGACGTTCCAAACGCGTCAGTCGCGCGCGTACGTGCGCACCGCGACGAACTCGACGCCCAAGCCGTCCACGCTGCGAACGACATCGAGGCTGTCCAACATCTGCGCGAGGAGGAAGAAGCCGCGGCCGCGTTCGTCCTCGATGTCGGGCTCGTCGGGTTCCGTCAACCGTGCGCGCAAGCTTTCCGGGTCAGCGCCACCTTGATCGCCGACGCGCAGGGTCCAGCCATCCGCGCGCACGACGAGGACGAGCGACATCCGCACGCCCGAGCGCAGATCCTCCTCGCGCAGCGTGCGCTCGCCGCCGCCATGGTCTACGGCGTTCGTGAGCAACTCGCCGGCCACGAATTCCAGCGTGTCGATCTCGGTCTCGGGGACGCGCTCCCGCTGCGCGAACTGACGCAGTACGCCGCGCGCCATGCGCTCCGCGCTGTGCGCGGCAGGCAGGTCGAGCCGCAATTCGTGCGGTCGTGCGGCGCCGTCCCGTGTCATCGTGCGAGCGGCAAGAGGTCGAGAGATAGATCCAGCGCCGGCGCGGAGTGCGTCAGTGCTCCGACGGAGATCCGGTCGACACCCGAACGCGCGACGTCGCCGATCGTGCGTTCGTCGATGCCACCGGACGCTTCGAGCTCGACCGGACGCCCGCGGGCCGCGGCACGCGCGCGCAGGATCGGCGCGAGCCGCGCCATCTCCATCGGCGTCATGTTGTCGAGCAGGACGACGTCTGCGCCGCCGTCGACTCCGGATAGAGCCTCGCGCTCGTCGCGCGCTTCGCTCGTGATCCGCACGCCGGGTCCGACCGCTCGCCGAAGATCGGCGAGCACGACTTCGATCGAACGTCCGGCCAACTCGATGTGGTTCTCCTTGACCATGACCTCGTCGAAGAGGCCGAAGCGATGGTTCTCGCCGCCGCCGCAGCGCACGGCGTACTTCTCGAGCATGCGCAGGTTCGGCGTCGTCTTGCGCGTGTCGAGGATCCGTACCGGGTTCAGGCCGGCATCGGCGGCCAGGGCGACGTAGCGCGCCGTCATCGTCGCGATGCCCGACAGGCGCTGAACGAAGTTCAACGCGGTGCGCTCGGCCAAGAGCAATGCGCGCGCCGAGCCTTCGACTTTCACGAGGACCTCACCGCGACGAATCCGCGAGCCGTCGCGACCGAGCACTTGGATGCGCGCGGTCGGGTCGCACAGCTCGAACGTGCGCGCGAAGACGTGGAGCCCGGCGGCGACGCCGTCGCTCTTCGGGAGGAGCGTCGCGATCGCCCGCGCGCTGTCCGGCACCGCGTGCGCCGAGGTCAGGTCTCCCCCGCCGCGATCTTCGGCGAGCGCCGGTCGGACCACGGCGTCGATCTCGGTGACCGTCAAGGCTACCGGGATGCCAAGGCGCGGCGCGGGCAACGTTTGCGCGCCGCGTGAACCCGCCTCCGAACTGGACGCGGAGGATCGAGGGTCCGGGGGTCGTGCGGTCACGGTGATTCCCCGCGAGTGTACGCGCGCTCGCCGAGCGGCTCCACGAGCCTTCCCGAGAGCACCTCTCGAGCGGCGTTCGTGGTGGCCTCGCCGATGCCCGGGACGTCCCGCCATGCATCGGGCCCACCGCGCAGTCCATCCCAGCGAGCGCGGACGATGGCGAGAGCACGCGCTGGACCGATTCCGGGCAGCGCGCGCAGTTCCCGCGCGCAAAGTGCGTCGGGGTCCGCGACGCGGGCCTCGGCCGGCGGCTCGGCTCGCGACGGAGTCGGTGCGCGCGAGGCCGCGGCAAGACCCAGCGCCAGACCGACCATGCACCAGGCGGGTAGGTCGTGGTTCGTGCGTGCCGCGCCGCTCATCACCAGGGAGGACGAGCGGCTCGGCGGCCGGTCGCGCGCAATCCGCGAGAAATCTACGGCGCCTAGCAGCCTGTTGAACAAGTCGGCCGCTCCGAGGAACGTGCCTAAGCGATGCAAGGAGGGCGACGGAGCGACGCCGGAAGCGGCCTGCTTGGCCGCTGAGGACGGCGCGACGAGGCCGACGAGGCAGCGCGACGGCACGTTCCTCGGAGCGGCCGACTCGTTCAACAGGCTGCTAGTGCACACCCGAGCCCCGAGGCCTGAAACACGAAGGCCTGAAAAGG
>JAYTBY010000835.1:0-5487 GCA_043736755.1 Planctomycetota bacterium
ATGCGGACGAGTACCGCGATCACGCAATCGGGCTCGGTGAACGCTTCGGCATGTTGGTCGTCGCACCGCGCTTCGACGCCGAGCGCTTTCCGTCGCGCGCCTACCAACGCGGCGGAATCTTGAAGGAGAATGGCACGGCTGCTGAACCGAGCGCCTGGACGTACGCCTACGTGCCGCGCATCGCGCGTTCGATCCGCGAGCGCGAAGAGAAGCCGAATATGAAGCACTGGTTGATCGGGCACTCTGCCGGCGGTCAGTTCTGCATGCGGATGGCGGCGTTCCAGGACACCGGCGCGGAACGCATCGTCGCCGCCAACGCGGGCACCGTGCTGTTCCCGACGCGCGACGCGGACTTCGGCTTCGGATTCGGGAAGTTGCCGGACGTCCTCGCGAACGACGACGTCCTGAAGCGTTATCTCGCGGCGCCGCTCACGCTCTACCTCGGGACGGCGGACGATCACGCCGACGAGTGGCTCGACGTGAGCGAGCCGTCGATGAAACAAGGGCCGGGACGTTTGCAGCGGAATCGGGGCGCGTTCGAAGCTGCGCGCACGCTGGCCGCGGAGAAGGGTTGGCCCTTCGCGTGGACGAAAGTCGAGGCTCAGGGCATCGAGCACGACCACGAAAAGATGTTCGCGCACCCCGAGGTTGAACGCGCGCTGTTCGGGCGGGAACCGACGTCGAAGCGGGACGATAGAGCGCCGAAGTCTCCGCCGAAGTAGCCCGGATCCTCCGAGGATTCCGCGCGGATCGTCACGGTTCGCTGGACCCGCGCGACTCTGCGAGTAGGCTGCGCGGCCTCATGCCGAACCTGAAGAGCCTCGGGATCAAGCCCAACCACTCTGGCGCGTACGACGGAAGCTGGCGCAAGACCGCCGGCGAGATCCTCGTCAGCGAGAACCCCGCGACCGGCGAAGCGCTCGGCCGTGTGCGCATGGCGACGTCGACCGACTACGACGCCGTGGTCGCAGCCGCACAAGAAGCGTTCTTGCGCTGGCGCTTGGTTCCCGCACCGAAGCGCGGTGAGTACGTCCGCCGCATCGGTCAGAAAATGCGCGAGCGCAAGGAAGAGCTCGGCCGGCTCGTGACGCTCGAGGTCGGCAAGATCCTGCAAGAGGGCCTGGGCGAAGTGCAGGAAGCGATCGACATCGCCGACTTCGCGACCGGGCTCTCGCGCCAGCTCTACGGGCTCTCGATGCACAGCGAGCGTCCGCTGCACGCGATGCGCGAGCAATGGCATCCGATCGGTCCCGTCGGGATCGTCACCGCGTTCAACTTCCCGGCGGCCGTGTGGGCCTGGAACTCGATGCTGGCACTCGTGTGCGGCGACGCGTGCGTGTGGAAGCCCAGCCCGAAGGCGCCGCTCACCGCGATCGCGATGACGAACATCGCGCGCGAAGTGCTGGAGCCCGATGGCTTCGGCGGCCTCGTCGGCCTCGTCATCGGTTCGAACGAAGACGTTGGCGCGCGTTTCTTCGACGACGAGCGACTGCCGCTCGTCTCGTTCACGGGCAGCTCGCGCATCGGAAAGATCTGTGCCGCGCGCGTCGCGGGTCGATTCGGTCGCACGATCCTCGAGTGCGGCGGAAACAACGCCATCGTCCTGATGGAAGACGCGGACCTGGAGCTCGCGCTGCCGGCGATCCTCTTCGGTGCCGTCGGTACAGCCGGACAGCGCTGCACGAGCACGCGCCGCCTATTCGTCCACCCGAAACTGGCTGCGCGCGTCGAGCGCCACCTCGTGCACGCCTACGGCTCGATCCAAGTCGGCGATCCGCTCGCGCCCAACACCTTGTGCGGGCCGCTCATCGACACGGGCGCGGTCGACGCCATGCAAGAGGCCTTGAATCGCGTGAAACGCGAGGGCGCCAAGGTGATCTACGGCGGACAGACGTTGAGCCTGCGCGGTCGCCTCAAGGGCGGTCACTACGTGAAGCCCGCGATCGTGATCGCCGAGAACGCGATGCCGACCGTGCAGAGCGAGACGTTCGCGCCGATCCTCTACGTGATGAAGGCCCGGGACCTCGACGAAGCGATCGCGAAGCACAACGCGGTGCCGCAAGGGCTGTCGTCGTCGATCTTCACGAACAACGTGCGCCACGCCGAGCGCTTCTTGTCGGCGACGGGATCCGATTGCGGCATCGCCAACGTGAACATCGGCACGAGCGGCGCCGAGATCGGCGGCGCCTTCGGCGGCGAGAAGGAGACCGGCGGCGGCCGCGAGTCGGGCTCGGACGCGTGGAAGGCCTACATGCGCCGCCAGACGAACACGATCAACTGGTCGCGCGAGATGCCGTTGGCGCAGGGGATTCGGTTCGGCTGAGGACGAGGTCCCACGGACTTCGATGGCCCGGTAGACTTCTACAGGTCGCTCGCGCAGGCCTAGCCAGGATCCCCATGCACACCATTCGATTCAGCGCCTTTTGCGCGGCCATTCTCTCGATGTCGGGCTTCGCCACGGCTCAGTGGAATCCACCGACCGGCCAGTGGGGCCAAGTCGACGCGGCCGATCTGCGCGTCATGACTTGGAACGTGCAAGACGGGATCTGCACCACGCAGCCGAAAACCGAGGGCTCGAACTCGTGGTGCGCGATCGCGCGCGTGATCGCGGCGTTGAAGCCCGACGTGCTCATCCTCCAGGAGACGGGCGACAACAGTGGCAATGGCACGGGTTCGGGACAGGACACGGTGGCCGAGCTCACGTTGGTCGTGAACTACTTGCTGCACGGCGGCAGTGATTCGTTCCTGGGCAACACGGCGATCACGTCCTGGGTGCAGAAGTACGCGGTCAGCTACGACCTGCCGCATGTCTTCGTCTCGAGCGAGAGCGACGGCTTCAATCGCAACATCATCCTGTCGCGGTATCCGTTCGCCGATCTGAATGGCGACACGAGGGCGACGATGAGCGACATCCCGACCGTCGCGGCGGGTTCGGCGTGGGCGCCCGGCGGCGACGGCGGGATCCGCGGCTTCATGTTCGCCGAAATCGACTTGCCGAACGCGACCTATGCCGGAAATGCCGTCGTCGGTTGTGCGCACTTGAAGTCTGGTGGCGCTGCCAGCGATCACGATCAACGCATCGCAGCCGCGCAGAACGTCGGGTACGTCGTGCAGTACTGGTACAACGGCAACGGCGGCGCCGTGCCCGATCCGCTGAACCGCATCTCGGATTCGCCGGCGGCGACCAGCGTCCTCGCATCGAACACGCCGGTGATCCTGGGCGGCGATTGGAACGAGGACGAGGCCGGAAACGGTGCGACGCGCGGACCCGTCAGTTGGCTCGCGAGCGCGCAAACGATCGGCGGTGCAGTGGACGGCCCGGACCGCGACCTCACGGATTCGACGACAGATTCCGCGGTGAACTTCTTCACCGGCAGCTCGGTGACCCAGAACTCGGGCAGCAAGCTCGACATTCTGAACTGGCAGGACAGCATCGCGACGTTGCGCCTCCAATCCGTCTTCGTCTCCGCCTCGAACCCCGTCGCCGCGCAACCGCCCGAATGCGTCGGTTTCGCGGGCGGTGTCGCCAGCGTCACGACCGTCGCCGCGGATCACCGGCCGGTCTTCGCCGACTTGCGACTCCCGATCGTCGATTGCAACGGCAACGGTATCGCCGACACGACGGACATCGCGAACGGTGCTCTCGACGCGAATGCGAACCAGATCCCGGACTCGTGCGAGTGCTTCGCGGTCAACTTCTGCCAGACCTCGCCGAACAGCGTCGGTGCGGGCGCGATCATGGACAGCGCGGGCTCGTTGAGCCTGTCGACGAACAACTTGGTCCTGGTCGCCTACGACGCGCCGCCGAATGCGAGCGCGCTCTACTTCTACGGACAGAACGAGACGCAGGTCCCGTTCGGCAATGGATTCCGCTGCATCGGGAACCCGGTGACGCGCCTCGGCATCTTGCAGATCGACCCGCTCGGCACGGCGTTCATGTCGCTCGATTTCACGAGCGGATCGCTCACCCAAGTCCTGCCAGGTTCCACCTGGTCGTTCCAACTCTGGTACCGCAACCCGGCGGGCGGCGGAGCAGGATTCAACCTGAGCGACGGGCGTCGCTTGCGCTTCTGCCCATGAACTCGGGCGTAGGACCTACCCACCGTGTTGCTTCGAGCTTGCTGCCCCGCGTGTACGGCTTCGACTGCGATCTCCCGACTGCGAGCATCCGGCGTTGATCTTCCGTAGGCGGCGTCGGGACGAGGCGCAGAGCCGCACCCACGCACGGCACTTCGGCGTCGCCTTGATCCTCGCCGCGCTCGCGTTGCCCGGCGCTCTGTCCGGCTCGCGCGGGGCACCCGACCCGATCGCTTTCTTCACGTGGCTCGCGTTCGTTGCAGCGGCCATCGGCGCGCTCGCGGGCGCATCCCGATTGCCTCTCTGGCCGCACGCCGCGGCCATCCCCGGCACCTGGATGTTCGTCGTCGTGATCGTGGATGCGCTCGCACCGCGTGACTTGCCCACGCCGCTCTGGGCCTCGATCGCGGCGAGCGGACTGTTCGCGTGTGGCTTCGCGGTCGGGAGCCTCGTGCGAACCGAGCGGCGCTTCGAGGTCGCGGGTTGGATGCTGGCACTGGCGGTCCTGCTCGTGGTGCTGCCCGTCGCCGGCGGGACCCTGCGCGCCGCCTGGCCCGGATCCGCGACGGAATTCCTCCTCGATCTGTCACCCGCCACGCTGCTCGCGGAGTGTGCCGGCATCGATTGGTTGCGCCATCCGGCCGTCTACGACGCGGCCAGCACGGCGGACCTCGATCCCTCCTCACGCAGCCCGTACTCCCCCGCGCTTGCGGCGAGCCTCGTCGCCGTGATGGGATCTCTAGCCGCACTCCTCGCCGTCCGTTTCGATGGCCGGCACGTGACGAACCCGACCTAGACGATGGCCCTGCACAAGTACTTCTGCACGTTCCCCCAGGAACTGATCTCCGAGCCCATCATCAGCCACACGCTGGGGGAGAAGTTCGGCGTCGTCCCGAACATTCGCGCCGCGAGCATCACCGACACGATGGCGCTCGTCGCCGTCGAGATCGAAGGCGACGAGGCCGCGATCCTCGCCTCCGTGAACTACCTGAAGTCGCGCGGGGTCAAGATCGAGGAGATCCGCGACCAGGTCGGCCGGTGAACGCGGGCTGTTCGAGCAGGCGCGTTGGCCACCGCCTGCTTCTTCCAACACGGTTCGCGCTCGCCACGCGCTGCGCGCTTCTCTTGTGCGCGACCGCTGCGTGTCGCGGCCCCGATCGAATCGGGCGCGACGCCGAGTGGGATCCGCCCGAGCAAGGCGCGGTGGTCAGTGAACATCCTCTCGCGACTGCCATCGGCATCGCGATGCTCGAGCGCGGCGGCAATGCCGCGGATGCTGCCGTCGCCGTGGCCCTCGCGCTGGCCGTCGTGAATCCGCAGGCCGGCAACTTGGGCGGCGGCGGGTTCGCCTTGTGGGTTCCGCACCGCGGCTCGCCGGTAGCGCTCGATTTCCGCGAAACGGCTCCGGCC
>JAYTBY010000836.1:0-2518 GCA_043736755.1 Planctomycetota bacterium
GCCGAAGGCCGCCAGCAGCTCTTCGGCATCGAGCCCGACGAACGCGACGTTCGACGTGTTCGGCAGGCGCTCCACGCCGCGCGCGTGGAAGACGACCGCGCCGATCTCGCGCGCGAGTCGCGCTTCGAAGTCGTCGCGCAGCGCGCGCACACGCTCGAGCTCGCCGTTCGCGAGCGCCGCACGCGCGGAACTCGCGGCGCGTCCGAATCCGGCGATTCCCGGCACGTTCTCCGTGCCTGCGCGCCGACGTCCTTCCTGCGGACCGCCGCGCAGGAGCGGTTCGAACGCAGCGCGCGCGTACAGAGCGCCGACGCCTTTCGGGCCGTGCAACTTGTGCGCGGAGAGCGACGCGAAGTCGGGACCGAGGCGCGCCAGATCGAGCGCCGACTTGCCCAAGCTCTGCACCGCGTCGACGTGGAAAGCCGCGCCAGCGCCGCGACACGCTGCGGCGACGCCCTCGAGATTCGCGATCGCGCCCGTCTCGTTGTTCGCGGTCTGCAGCGATACGAGCGCGACGCTCGCATCGATCGACTCGAAAAGCGCTGCGCGATCCAAACGACCTTCGCCGTCGACGCCCACGCGCACGATGCGGAATCCAGCGCGTTCGAGGTCTTGCAACGGCTCGAGCGTCGCCGAGTGCTCGACCACGGACGAGACGATCGTGCGTCGACTCGGGCGCGCCGTGATCGCGGCGCGAATCGCGGTGTTCGTGGATTCCGTGCCGCCCGACGTGAACGTGATCTCCGCAGCGCGCGCGCCGGAGAGCCGCGCGACCTCGCCGCGAGCGGACTCGACCAAGTCGCGCGCTTCCTCGCCGGCGGGATGCGCGCTGCTCGGATTGCCCGACCGGCCTTGCAGCCAGGGCAGCATCGCGGCGAGCACATCCGGCAGCACCGGAGTCGTCGCGTTCTGATCGAGGTCGATGTAGTCGGGCAACGCGACGACGCGCCTACTGGTAGAGAGCGCTCAGGTGCTCGGGGAGACGCTCGCCCGTCGTCGTGCACGGTTCGCAGTAGTTGTTGTCGATGCGCGGCACCTGCACGCAGTGTCGACACTCACCGACTTTGTGCAGCGCGACGGAGACTTTGCGCCGTTGCTCCTCGAGAGCCTTCATCCGCAGCGCGAGGAGGCGATCCTGCTCTTCGAGCGCCAGGCGGATGCGCGCGAAGAAGGCCTCGCGCGGCTCGTCCGCGGCGCGCGCGGCGATGAGCTCGCGGATGCGATCGAGGTGCAGGCCGAGCTCCTGCAGGTCGCGGATCATCTGGACCCGATTGATGTCCGTCCGACGGTAGTAGCGGAAACCGCCCTGGCTGCGCGAGGCGGGGGAGATGAGCCCCAATTCCTCGTAGTAGCGGAGGGTCCGCAGGTTCGTGTCGGCGAGGCGAGCGTAGTCGCCGATCTTCAGGAGTTCGGGGTTCGGAGGCATACGAAGGGGTGTCGGACGGGGTCGGGAACGGGGAAGTCGTTGGAGATGTTCGACGAGAGCAATCTTACGTGAGGTTCCGTTCGTGCCGAACAACCGAGTCGCCCGCCCGCTACATTCCCCGGATCATGCAGACCGATTCGGACTACGCCCGAGCCCTCGACCTGGAACCCGTGGCCGACCTCGCGGCACGCCTCGGCATCCCCGCCTCGCGGACCTACGTCCACGGGCCGACGAAGGCCAAGGTCGACTACCGCGTGGGGGACGAGCCGCGCCCGCAGGGCTCAGCGCGACCGCGCCATGTCCTGGTCACTGCTGTGTCGCCGACGCCGGCGGGCGAGGGGAAGACTCTGCACACGATCGGCCTCTCCTTGGCTCTCAATCGCCTCGGGAAGAGGGCGGCCTGCACGGTACGGCAGCCGTCCATGGGTCCGGTTTTCGGCGTCAAGGGCGGCGCGGCCGGCGGCGGTCGCTCGCAGATCGTGCCGATGGAGGACTTCAACCTCCACCTGACCGGCGACATGCACGCTGTCGGTGCAGCTCACAACTTGGCGGCGGCGGCGCTCGACACGTCGCTCCTCCTCGAGAATCCGTTGGGCGTCGATCCGGCGCGCATCACCTGGAAGCGCGTCGTCGACGTCAACGATCGAGCCTTGCGCGAGATCACCGTCGGGCTCGGCGGGACGAAGAACGGCGTCGCACGCGCGAGCGGTTTCGAGATCACGCCCGCATCGGAAGTCATGGCCGTGCTCGGCCTCGCGAGTTCGTGGAGCGACTTGCGTGCGCGGCTCGGTCGCATCGTCGTCGCCGGGACGTCCGACGGGAAAGCGATCACGTGCGAGGACCTGGGCGTCGCCGGTGCGATGGCCGCGATCCTGCGCGACGCGCTGCATCCGACGTTGATGCAGACGAGCGAGCGCACGCCGGCTTTCGTGCACGCTGGGCCCTTCGCGAACATCGCGCACGGCAATTCGTCGATCGTCGCGGACCGCGTCGCCGCGCGCGTGTGCGATTGGGTCGTGACCGAAGCCGGTTTCGGCGCCGACATGGGTGCCGTGAAGTACTTCGACGTGAAGTGTCGCGCCTCGGGTGTGA
>JAYTBY010000837.1:0-12316 GCA_043736755.1 Planctomycetota bacterium
GGAGATGGAGGGCAACACGCTCTTCTTCAAGTTCAACACCGGGCCGTCGGGGCACGGTGCGCCGGCAGCGCTCGGTGAAGCGATGGCGTTGAAGCACGCGGGCGCTGGCGAAACACGCGTCTTCGCGATGGAGGGTGAAGGCGGTCACACGGCGGGCGCGCACCACGAGGTCAAGCACTCGGCGTGGGGACTCGGGCTCGACAACCTCATCTACTTGTTCGACTGGAACGATCACGGCATCGATCCGCGGCCGTGCTCGGACATGGTGCACGGAACGCCGCGCGATTGGTTCGAGCCCTACGGTTGGCGCGTCGCGGGCACGGAGAAGGGCGACAATTACGCCGAGATCACGAAGGCGCTGCTCGCCATCGTCCACGACGAAGCGCCCAAAGGTCGGCCGGGCATGGTGTGGGTCAAGACGCGCAAGGGTCGCGGCTACCACAAGTTCGACTACGCGAGCCACGGCAAGGCGCACGGACGCAACAGCGAGCTCTTCTGGCAGTGCCGCGACGATTTCGCGAAGAAACACGGGGCTTCGTTCGCCGGCCACGGCGACACGAAGGACCCGGGGGAGGACGCGTGTCGCGAGCAGTCGAAGGCCTGGTTCCAGACCGTGATGAAGGTGCTGCGCGACGACAAGGCGCTCGTCGAGTACCTGTCGGACACGCTCGTCGAGATGGGCGAGTCCGTGCCGACGAAGCCGGCGGGGTTCAAGCTCGACTCGAAGGTGAACCTGCACACGGATCGTTCGTGGCTCGCACTCGACAAGCTGCCCAAGGAGCTCTTCGTCGCTCCCGGGACGAAGATCGCGAACAAGGAAGGCTTCGGGAAGTTCGGCGCGTGGGTCAACGCAGTCGCCAAGGAGAAGATGGGTCGGCCGCTCGTCCTCGGCTGCTCGGCGGACCTGGCGGAATCGACATCGATCTTCGGCTTCGCGCAGGACTTCGGCGCGTCGAAGGGCTTCGGTTGGTACGAGCGCAACAAGAACCCCGGTGGTTCGCTCTTGCCGCAACAGATCACCGAGTTCACGAACTCAGGGCTGATGGCCGGGCTCGCGTCCGTGAACATGAGCGCGCATCCGGAGGGTGAGTTCCTCGGCTACTGGGGCGCGCACTCGACGTACGGATCGTTCAGCTACTTGATGTACGGGATGATGCGGCTCTTCTCGCAGCTGGCGCAGGACTGTCCGCTCAAGGTCGGCAAGATCATCTGGGTCGCGGGACACTCGGGGCCGGAGACGGCCGAGGACAGCCGCACGCACTTCGGCATCTTCGCGCCGGGCACGACGCAGCTCTTCCCCGATGGTCACGTCATCAACCTGCATCCGTGGGAGCACAACGAAGTTGCGCCGATGCTGGCGGCGGCACTCATGACCGACGTCCCCATCGTCGCGCTGCACTTGACGCGTCCGAACGTCGCGGTGCCGGACCGTGCTGCCATCGGTTGCGCATCGCACATGGACGCGGCCAAGGGTTGCTACGTGATCCGGGACTACGACAAGAATCGGCCGAAAGAGGGCACGATCCTCGTGCAAGGCACGAGCACGACGGAGTCCGTGTTCCAGCTCCTGCCGCGCTTTGCGCAACCCGGTGCGCCGAACATCAAGATCCTCGCGGCGGTCAGTTGGCAGCTCTTCCAGATGCAGCCGCGCGAGTACCAGGACTTCGTCCTACCGCGCGGCGACTGGTTGGACTCGACCGTGATCACGAACGGCGCGCGCCGGCTCATGCACGACTGGTTGAGCTCGAAGGTCGCCGAGGCCTACGCGATGAGCCCCGACTTCGACGACCGCTGGCGGACCGGCGGCACGGTCGACGAGCTGAAGATTGAGGCGCACATCGATCCCGATTCGCTGTGGGAAGGGATCACGCGCTTCGCGCGCGAGCGCGAGAAGCGACTCGTGCGTCTCGGGTATCCCGGCTGAGAGTGCCGGTACGGAGTGACCTCGTCGTCTCGTTCCCCAAGGATGGTGTCAAACAGGAACGTCCACGCCCCCCCCCGCTTGGTTGCGCAGCGGGGAGGAGGCGTGGACATTCCTGTCTGACACCATCATCAACCAGAGCGCTCGATTCCTTCAGCGCACTAGATCGCGCGGAATCCAGGCAAAAAAGCGCTCGCGCGGGATCGGCGTCGACATCCACGACTGATCGGGCGGCGGCAGGTTCAACATCTCGCGCGCCGTGAGGAGCCGCGTCATCGGCTCGGTCGCCGGCGTCCCCTTCTTCGTGATCCAGCGCACGCTCTTCGTCGCGAGAATGCGCTGCGCGACCTCGAGCGTCAGGGAACAGTCGCCGTTCACGTACTCGATCACGCGGTCGTACTCGCCGCGAGCCCAAGCCTTCGGGGCCTCGGCGCCGTGCATCGACTTCTTCGCCTTGACTCCCAGTCCTTCCGCGGCCGCGGCGAGCGCGATCGGGAAGCCGCGCGCGTGGAAGATCTGCAGCATCGGGTCGAAGCTGTCGAGCGCGACTTCGCCGGCGAGACGCATGTCGTCAGCCGCGGCGCCGAGCCACTTCAGGTCGAATCCGACGCCGTTCCAAGCGACGACGGGTTCGCCGGCGCGTTGACGCTCGCGCAAGTGAACGAGCACGGCGCGTGCGTCCGCGCTGCTCATCTTGCGAGCCGGCCGACCGCCTTCGACGCCGTGCCACGTCCACGACCCGCCGTGATCGTCGCGCGCGGCTGCGACCGCGAGGTCGAAGGGGCCGAGCTGATCGAGGTCCCCACCGGGCGGGATCTCGACGACGGAGGCGAGTTCGATGTCGAAGGCGATCATGAGCGCGATGCTACACGCGCCGCGGCTCAGGGTCGCTTGGCGACTCCCGGCTGGCACAAGCATGGCGCGTGGATCTCGACGTCCGCGCGTTTCCAGGCCTTCTCGAACCGTCCGCGCATCGCGTCGGCGTCGACCGTCCGCCCTTGCTCGCGCAATGCGCGCTCGAGCCCGAAGAGCGACCAACCGTTCTCCGGAAACAGCGCGAGGTCCTGGCGGAACGCGCGGTCCGCATCGGCCCAACGCTCCGCTTCGAGCAGCATCGCGCCGTAGGGATGGCGCACGGGCATCATCCAATCCGGCGGTTCGTCGTAGCGGAGTTGATCCTCGACGGCCACGGCTTCCGCGGCGAAGCGCAGGCCCTCGTCGCGTTGCCCGCCAGTGAAGGCGATTTCCGCTGCGAGCAGGAGGCGCGGGATCTTCATTACTTCCTTCGCCGCGTTGTTGCCGATCGGGCGATCGTCGAGGCGCGCCAAGATCCCATCGAGGAGTGCGAGTTCGGCTCGTGCTTCGTCCGCGTGTCCGAGCACGTTCTGCGCCACGCCGCGCGCGTAGTGGCGTACTCCGTTCGCGACCAGGTACTCCGGCGGGAACGCGGGCTGCTCGAGGATCTCCTCCCAGCGGCCGAAGCGCACGAGCACGTGGAGGACGACGGGCAAGTATCCGTCGACCATCGGGCCCATGACACCCACGAACTCCGGCGGTAGCTCGCGCACCATGCGACGTGCGGCAGTCAGTGCCGCATCCGAGCGACCTTCGAGCATCGAGCTGAAGGTCAGGAAGTGCGCGTTGTGCATCATGTAGACGCGGTAGAAGCCATCGCGCGGGAAACGGCTCTGGTGCGAAGCGTCGACTTCGATCGCGCGCTCGTTCGCGGTCGAAGCGTCGGCCAGACGACCCGTGCGCACGTACGTGTGCGAAGGCATGTGAACCAGGTGACCCGCTCCGGGCACGAGATCGCGCAAACGGTCGGCGGCTCGAATCGCGAGCTCGGGATGCGGCGACGCCTCGGTCGCGTGGATGTAGAGGTGGTTCGCGAGCGGATGTGCCGGGTCGAGTTCGAGCGCTCGTTCGAGCAGAACGCAGATCTCCTCTGTGCGACCCTTCGGCTCACCGGACCGCGTCCACAGATCCCACGGCTGGAGGTCCATGAGCGCCTCGGCTGCGAGCGCGGTGACGGTCGCGTCCTCGGGGAACTCACGTGCCACGCCCAGCATCGCCTCCGCGTAGGCGAGGTCGAGCGGCGCGCGGTCTGTCGGCGGCGTGTCGCCGTAGCGCACGTGCTGCGCCTCGATGAGCGCGCGCTCGAGCGGGGTCGAGCCGACGGCCAACGTGCGCGCGCGGCGCAAGGCCTCGCGAGCCAACGCGTCACGCTCGGGCGGAACCATGGGGAAATTGATGTGCGGACCGTTCGCGATCGCGATCCCCCACCACGCGCTCGCACACGCCGGATCGAGTTCCAGCGCTTCACTGAAGCAGTGGATCGCCTCGTCGTGGTTGAACGCGAAGAGCCAGCCGAGCCCTTGATGGAACCAACGCTGCGCCTCGGGTGAGGTCGTCGTCACCGTGCGCGAATAGGCGCCGAGGTCCGCATCGAGTCCACCTTGCTCCCCGGTGCTGGAACAGCTTGCGAAGATGAGCGCGCAGAGTGCGACGAGATGAGTTCGGAAGCGTGGCGGCGTGTTGCGGGAGGGCATGGTTGGACCTCGAACGGACCGGAGGAACCCTCACAGGATCCCTTCGATTCGCGCACGATTCCAGAGCCCAGGACCACGCGTCCGGGCGACCGCGGTTCACGGACCGCCCAGGAACCCCGCCGCATTCCCCCGCGGAACCGCGTCCGTGTCGATCCACGAATCGAGAACGAGCCCATTCGTCGGATCACTGAGCAATCGGATCAGGCGTGCCCCGAGCGGACCGGCCATCGTCGGATCCGTCGCGCCATCGCGCAGCTCCGACCCATCCACCCCGTCGAGCCAGGCGTGATTGCTCGAGCCGTTCGAGCGCCCATCGGGCTCGACGATGCGGTCGAGGTCGAAGAACACGCGCGCAGGATTGAACACGGTCGACGGTGCGACGCCGTCCGCGCCCACCCGATTCGGGTTCGTGTCGAGCGGGTTGACCGGAGCCCCGCTCTCGTCGAAGAGGAACACGCCGGTTCCGAGCCCCGCGACACCGTGCACGTAGAGCGGCGAGTTCATCCGGTTGCCCGTGTTGCGACCGAAGTGGTCCTTCAAGAGATCGAAGTCGAGCGCGCCCCAGTCCCCGGCCTGCATCGCCGTTCGGAATGCGTCGTATTCAGCGCCGAACTCCGCCACTCCGCTGTCGGTCATGTGACACGCGACGCAGTACCGCGGACCTTCGCGCGTCGCATCGACCTTGCCGCGGATCGAGTGCGCCATGATCGCGTTGTGCGACAAGGACGGGAACCCGGACGGCGCATCGGGCGAGTTGCCCACGCCGCGCCGATCGCTGAACGAGAACCGGCGCGAGAGATTGCCGTTGCGGTCCTCCCACTGGAAGAACACTTTCGTGTTCGAGCTGAACTGCGTGATCTTGCCCGAGGGATCGACGCCGAGCTGGAAGAACAGCGGTGACTGGTACGTGAAGTCCGCCGTCCGCTGCTTGTAGACGATCCGCTCGCCGGTCTGATTGCTGAAGTTGTTGCCGTTGTCGTACTCGCCCGACAGGTGACAGCCCATGCACGTGTTCGTCCACGACGAGTGACACGACGCGCAGTCCATGTTGTCCGTGTGACTGAAGCCGTCCGTCGCCGGGTCCGTTTGCTTCGGACCGATGCCGTTCGTCGCCGTGGCGTCGATGCGGCCCATCGCGTACGACGCTTTCGCGCTGTAGAAAGGCTCCGAAGTCTGCGGGTGCACGCGACCGCTGTCGGCGACGACGTCCTTCGTCTGCGGGACGACGTGCACGTTGCCCGTGAGTCGGCTCTTCAAGTAGTAGAGCCCGTCGGTTCCGCGCCAGACGTGCTTCAGCGGGAAGCCCTTGCCGTCCGCCGCGATCTGTGCCGCGACGCCGTCGTAGGTCATGCCTGAAGCGACCGGCGCGTAGGCCTCGATCGTGCCGTGACAGCTCTCGCACGTGATCGCGGTCTGTTGCTCCATGCGGCTGCGGATCAACCCGTCGGGGTTCTCCGAGTCGCCGCCGTGCATGTCCCAACTGCCGTGACAATCGATGCAACCGAGTCCGGCCTGATAGTGGACGTCCTCGGGCGTGTCGTCGCGACCGTCGCCGTCGTAGTCCTCGCGCAAGAGGTACTGGTTCCCGTTGCGACCATTGAACGTGTTGTTCTGCGCGTCCGGATCGAAGAGACGCGCGTCGGCGTGCGTCGTCTGGCTGGACACCGGATTGGCCGGATATTGCCGCCCGTTGCGCACGTCGGCGTTCTGGTCGAGGCGGATGCCCCAGTACTGCATCACGGTGCGATTCGAGCCCTGGTGGCAACCCGCGCAAGTGTGGTCGTCGATGCCCGGCACGACGGCGCCGCTCGGCAGCGTCCGCGCCACGCCGTGGATCCGGTGAGTCCGCGCGTGAGAGCGCTCGGGATCGTCGATGTCGTCCGGATCGACCGGTTCGAGCTTGTTGATGTTCGGGTCCGTGCTGCGACTCTTGCCGTCGAGCGAGTACGGCATATGACACGCCGTGCAACCCGAGGAGCGGAAGTCACCGGCACGGTTGTTCGCGCCGGCGCTACCGAGGTGACAGTCGCCGCACGTGAATGACACCTGGTCCATGAAGAGGTTCGCGAGCGGCGATCCCTCGACGGCGCGATTGTCGGCATCGCGATCGTCGGCGATCGCGCCTGCGTCGTAGTTTGGATTCTGAAACACCGCGTCGGGGCCGGTGTCGTTGCGCACGCTGAAGACCGGGTACTCGAGCAAGCGCGAGACGGCGCCGACGAGGCTCTGATTGCCGGAATAGTTGGCATCGCTCGTGGCACGCACAGCCGTGTCCGCGGCCGTGTCCTGGTGAAGTCCGGCGTTCTCGGGGACAGTGCTCGTGATGCCCGCGGCGAACGACGCACCGGCAAGCACGCCGGCCGAAGTCGCGAGCAGACTCTTCGAGACGATCTCGGAGTGACCCTCGTGGCACTCGCCGCAGCTCCGCCCGTGTTGCACGACGCGCAGATCACCCGGGTTCACGAACTGCAGGTAGTCGATGGCCGTGTACGTCTTCCCGGCCACGACGTAATCGGGGAACTTGTCCATTCCCGCGAGCGTCAGGCGGTTGAAGTACGCGAGCGCATTCTGATCCTGGAACGCGTCATCACCGATCTCGGGCGGCGGCGGGACGTGACTCGTGATCATATCCGTGCCGTTCGGATCGCCGCCGTGGCACGCTGTACACGTGATGGCTTCCGAGTCCGTGAACGGGTGTGGATTCTCGATACCCGGCCCGGAGTAGTCTTCCTCCAGCGAGCCGTTGTGGCACAGCATGCACGACGACGCAGATTGAACCGTCAGAGTGCTGGTCTCACCGCTACAGCCAGCGACGAGCGCCAGACTCGCGGCCGCGAGCCACAAACCTTGGCTTCGAAACATCTCTTCTCCTTCAGAAAGCGGCGCGCGAACTCACGTCCGGGCTCGCTCCACTGCCGCTCCCCCGAGCGTCAGTCTCCCTGCACGATCCATCGAGCACGCGGGCTCATGATCTTGAGCCAGACTCGAACGACGAAATCACACCGGGTGAACGCACGATCATCCGCCGTTGATCTCCGCTTGATTCCATGTGCGCGGCAGGTGACAGCGATCGCAACGATCCGTCCAGCCGAGCCCGGCGTGATTCGGGTTCACGGCGCGAGCCAGATCGCTGGCATGGCACGTGACGCATTCCGTGTCCGTCGGCGTGAAGCGACCGACTTCAGAACCTGGATGGCAACGATGGCAGGCCGTCGTCGCGTGCACACCGACAAGCGGGAAGCGCGTACGTCGGTGCATCTCTTGTTGTCCGCGCGGATACCAATTCGATTCGGAATGACATTCAGCGCAGCTGAATCCGAGCGATCCTTGGTGCACGTCCTCGTGACAACCAGCGCAGCCGCGGTTCGCGAACACACCGGCAGGACCGCGGTCGTTGTGGCAGCGAATGCAGCTGGCGTCGGCGTGCGCTCCGTTCAACGGCACGCCCGTCTCGATTCCGTGGTCGAATCCGAAGTCGGCGCGCAAGCTCGACCAATCGCCGCCTTCGTGGCACAGCGAGCAGTCTCCCGGAAACGTGTCGTGCGGCAGCACGGGCCCGAACCCAGCCCACCACAAGCGCAAGCTCGCGCTCTGCTTGCCTTGACTGACGCACGCGGCGACGAGAAGACAAGCCGCGGCGAATAGCGCAGCCACAGCGGACATGCGCGGCATGGACGATGTCCTCATCAGAAGCTCCTCTGCAGGTAGACGCCCGCGGCCCAGCCCGTTTCCACGTCGTACAGGAGGACCTCACCGTGGAGCGACACGCTCCACCCTGAGATCGTGTTCAGGTCGAAGTTCCCGCTCACGCGGTGTGTCGGCAAGTCGTCGTTCGCCGCTGAGAAGCCCTGCGCGCGGTTGACGACGAACTCGTAGCCGACCCGCCAACTCGTGGCCTCGGTCGCGACGCCGATCGCCGTGCGCCATCCGGCGAGCGTCGTGAACTGACCCTCGGTCCCGAATCCGGCTGCCTCCACCAAGGCTCCATCGATGATCAAGTCGTGGACGAGGAAGGCCAGTTCGCCGTCGTATCCCTCGTCGTCCTCGTCGCTCCACACGCCACCTTCCTCGCGGATTCCTACGGTTCCGAGCCTCTGCCGTGCCGTGAACGAGGCGCGGTCATAGCGGTCGTCCGCCAACTGCGCCTGCGTGACCGGCAAGAACTCCTCGCGGTCCGTTTCCGCGAACGCGAGATGTCGAAACGAGAGATCGAGCGAACTCCCGCCCTCCCACGAGCGTCCCGTCGAGAACCACGCTTGCGTGACTTCGGCACCCGAGCCCTTGGCGTCGTCGCCCGATCCGTACACGTCGATCCAGGCCGTGCCTTGCACGGTCCACGCGTGCGGCGGGACCCAGGCCACCTTCAACACGACGAGATCACGGTCCGCATCGAAGTCGTGAAATGTCTTCTGGTAGCCAGCTCCGAGCGACAGTTCCTCGCTTTCGTCACGTGCCCAGCGGTACCACGTCGCGATCTCCTGATCGTCGCCTTCCTCGCTCAGCGTGTCCCACTCCGGGACGAAGCCGAAGCTGCCGCCGAAGGACCCGCCGCCTGCGATGCGTCGATTCCATTCGACGCCATCGAGCACGCCGAACTCGGGGAACTCGGAGTGCAAGAAGCGCCCGACTTCGAATCGGTCGGGCGCGAAACGGTGACCGCCAAAAGCGTACGAGGCCCGGTCGATGCGCAGACGTGAATCGGATTCGCCGTCCTCATCGGGGACGTCGGTATCGCGATAGTTCCATTCCGTGTCGAGCGCGAGGCGACCACCCCAACCGAATGCGTTCTCGAGTTCCGCGTCCGCGCCGAGTCGTAAGAACAGGTCGCTCCGGTCTCCATCCGTGTTCGAGGCGTAGTCGGTGGAACTCCATAGACGCCCAGTCAGCAGCGATTCGCGTTCTTCCGGCCGGAATGGGCGCACTTTCGCCAGCAACGGCATCGACTGTGTCCACCCGTCGTCGGGACGTTCCCAAGGCGGATGCTCGACCTGTGCCGATTCATCGGTCGCCGGATCTCCGACGACCTCGGCCATCGCCTCCTCGACGATTTCTTCGACGACCTCGAAGCGCTCGGCCGGCAACCGCGCCTCGACGCGCATGCCGGGAGTCGCGACGAATCCGGCGTCTGTCGGTTCGACGATCGACGTGCGGTCCGTGATCTCGATCACGCGACCCGTTCGTTCCGCGCCGTCCTTCTGACGGAACGTGACGCGGTCACCCAGCTCCAATCCGTCGAGCGTCCCACGATCGACCGTCGCCCGACGCGCTGCGGCGGCGATCACGCGCATTTCGACGAGCACGGGGCTCGCGTCCTGCGCGTAACTCGCGGTCGCCGTCACCAAGAGGACCGCGAACGGTCCGATCCGTGATAGGTACATCGCCCCTCCTACTTCCTCCGTCGACGGATCAGGACGTCTTCCTGGACGCCGTGGCAATCGACGCATTCGGTTCCCATGGGCCTGTACCGGATCGCTTCGGCGCCGGAGGGCAGCGCGTAGGCGAGGTGACAGGCTGCGCAATCGAGTTGCTCGTGCTGTTCGCCGAGGCGAAAGCGTGAATCGCGATCGTGGTCGAAGGACGAATAGCTCGGGCGTTCGCTGGCGTGGCAGCGCTCACAATCGGTCGCGCCATCGACGTCGAATTGAGCTGCGTGTGGATCGATGTGACAGTCCACGCACGACGCACCGTTGGCGGGCCCCCACGTGCGACCGATCGCGTCGGGTTGACGCAATTGCACATGGCAGGCCGAGCATTCGGCGGCAGCGTGCTCTTCGACGAGCGCGAATCCGGTCCACGTGCTGTGATCGAACCCGTGCGGAAAACTGCGGAAAGAAGTCTCCTCATGGCAACGCGCACACCCCTCGCGTCCGTTCATCGACGCGGGCAGGTCCGCGGTATCGAAGCGCCCTTCGTGCGGATCGCTGTGGCAAGTGACACAGCCTTGGAACTCGCCGAAGTGATCCGCGACGCGCCCGAACGTGCGCTTCGCATCGTCGGGACGATCCAGCGACGGGTGACAGCTCGCGCACGTTTCTTGCGCGTGCGATCCGACGACCGGGAACCCGGTCCACGCGTCGTGGTCGAACTGCTCCGCGAATGCGTCGAAGCCGTCGGTCGTGTGGCAGGCCGAGCAGGCACCGTGCTCGAGCGCTTCGACGTCCCTCATCCGTTCGTCGAAGAACCCGCGGTGCGCGTCGACGTGACACGTGTCGCACTGCGCTCCGATGCCGCGAAACGAGCGCGGCGCACCCTCACCCGGAACCGTGTGGCAGGTTTCACACTGTGTTTCTAGGTGTTTTCCATCGAGTGGAAGTCTACCGAGCGCATGCTTCTCGACCGTGAACGCATGCGGCTCGAAAGCCTGTGCATCGTGGCACACCGTGCATTCTTCGGATCCGAACGGCCCATCGTGGAACTGACCGCCGTGGGGATCCGCGTGGCACGTGCTGCACGCCGCAGGTTCGCGTCCGGGATGTCGCGCACGGAAATCACCAGCGCTCGGGCCGTGGCACCCGGCGCATGTCGTCTTGTGGTGCGGGGCGTCCAGCGGGAAGCCACTGAACGCGTGCTGGCCAACCGACAGGGTCGAGGCCGACTGACGCCACGTGACGTGGTCGGCGACGTGGCACGCGACGCATCCACGCTCCGTCGTGAAGCCGGCGAGTCGCGCCGAGAACGAGGCGAAGTCGCTCTGGTGCGGGGACTCGTGGCACTGCGCGCAGGTGCGGGTGTCTGGACGCTTGGCGCTTTCACCGAGTGACTCCAACGCATGCGCGCCGTTCTCTGCGTGGCATGTGCGACAGGCAACATCGCCGTGGCCGCCGACAAGTGGCAAGTGCTCTTGGTGATCGATCGAATGCAAGCCGTCCCACGTGGTCTGTCCGTGACAGCTAGCACACGAGATCTGCATGCGACCCTCGTGACTGTCCTCGTGACAGCTCGCGCAGTCCTGCGCAAGCCCCAGGAATCGCGTCTGACCTTCATCGAGGACGTCGACGCGCGCGTTCTCGTGACAGTCGACGCAGCCGATCTCGAGGTGACGACCATCCATCTTCCAACCGATGCGCTCGTGATCGAACTCGAGCGGCTCGGCGAAGCCCGCGATGGCGAACGAGCGCACGTTCACGACGTCGAACCCCGTCCCATGATGCTCGCTGTGACAGCTCGCGCAGCCCTCGGCAAGCGTCGGTTCGAGGCTGCCGTGCAGACCCTTCCCGCTCTCGATTTGCTCTTCGATCGGCGCGTGACACGCCAAGCAGGCGTCGGTCATCGACGTGAACCAACCACCGTGGCACGCTGCGCAACTCTCGCCACCGTCAACATCGGCGAGACGGCCGTGCACCGAAGACACGGGACCTGGAGACACACGGTCGACGTCCACGACCGCGAGCAACAGCACGGCCGCGAGCGAGCACGCGGTCACCCACACTTTCGGTGAGCCGAATTTCACGTGAGCCCTCCGCTACCGCGCGCCGTTCCGTACGCGAGTGCCACGACGACGTGGATCACGAGCAGGAGCACCAAGGCGAGCGCGACCCACCGATGGATCCAGCGCCATCCACCGACGAGAGCACGCAAGTCCTCGAAGTGCGCGGCCGCCGTCGCGTTGCGGTGGGCCTCGGCTGCCAGGACCATCGTCTCTTCGAGCTCTACGCCCGCGATGCCGGCGGCGCGTCCTTCCAGCCTCAACGTGGACAGCGTGCTCGACAGCGCGCGTTGACCGGAGACGAGTGCCGAGACGCGCCCGACGAGCGAGGTTTTCCACTGCCTCTGCGCGACGAGGCTGTCGACGGTTGCGCGCGCACGCGCGGCGAATTGCCGCTGCGTTCCAGTCCAGCCGTCGCCG
>JAYTBY010000838.1:0-5475 GCA_043736755.1 Planctomycetota bacterium
CGCGAGCCTGGAACGTCGCCCGAACTTGCGAGGGCGCGAGCCTGGAACGTCGCCCGAACTCGCGAGGGCGCGAGGAAGAAACGTCGCCCGAACTCGCGAGGGCGCGAGCCTGGAACCTCGCCCGAACTTGCGAGGTCGCGAGCCGGAACATCCGCCCGAGCTGGCCACCATGCGAGCAGGAACCCTCGCCCGAACTCGCGCACCGGCGCGAGGGCTCGAGCACCCGCAGGGACTCTGTCGCCCGAGTCCGCGAACCCGCGCCGTCAGTTCTTGCCGTTCTTGGCGGGCTCGCGCGACCCACTCTTCGGCTTGGACTTCGATTCGGACTCTTCCTCCGCGCTGCCCGCGATGTCCTTGAGCGTCCGCAACGAAACCGTGGCCTTCTTGAACACGTCCTTGCCGAAGGCGGTCATGAGCGCGGCCTCTTGGTCCTCGGGCTCGAGGGTGAAGCCCTCGATCCGTTTCCACGTCGTTGCACTCGTCGGTTGGCGGTCCTTCAAGTCGCGCAAACTGCGCAGGTCCTCGAGGAGCGTCGAGAGCGCACGATCCTTGGTCTTCTGCGCCTCCGCGAGGTGCCGCACGAACCCCCAGGCGACAGGTGCTGCCTCGGGGTTGAACGTCCCACGCTTCCACTTCGAGAGTTCCTCGATCTCGAGCGGCTTCGCTGCGCGGTCCTTGAAGGCGATGCGCAGGTCGCTCGGCCAACTCGTGTGTTCCGTCGCGAACACGAACCCGTCGCGGTAGGGGAAGCAGTAGACGGACTTGTCGAAGGCCATTTCGGCTTCCCACGCGATCCCTTGGACGAGCCAGTTCGGTTGCTGACCGAAGCGGCGCAGCGTGAGCAGTTGCACGACGCGGTTCAGGACCTCGTGATCGCCGTTCCACTCCTCTTGGCCCGAGGCGTTTTCGACGAAGGCGCCGAGCAGCGGATCCTCGAGGGTCACTCCCGTCTGTTTGCGCGCCTCGCTCACCCAATCCTTCAGGTAGGAGACGCTCGATTCGAGGTGATCGAGGAGGCCGGCGTAGTCCTTCTCGTCGTGGAGCACGATGAGCACCGCGGTCTGCGAGTCAGGTGTGCCTGAACCCGAACCCCACACGCTCGCTGGTGTCGCCGGTTTCACCCCGGTCGTGCCGCCCGACTTCGGCGCATTGGGCGGCGGCCCCTCCGGATCCTCGGGGATGGGAGTCGAGCTGGGCTTCTTCACCGGCGGCGGCACGCCCGCGCCGTTCGGAGCTGCGGCCGGTGCTGCGCTCGCGCGCGGCACCGGCGGCAGGAGACCGTCGAACCACGACTCGGCGCGGCCGATGACCGAAAGGGTCTCTTGCGTTCGGCCACGCTTCTGTGGGGTGAGGAGCAGCACGCGCCCCTGCGCGTCGAGGTCCATGCGGTATTGCTTCGCGGAGCAGAATCCGGTCCAGCGCGAGATGGCGTCGAAGGCCGGCTTGGGCAGGTCGGCGTGCAACTTCGCCGTCGTCGCTTCCTTGTTCTTCCAGCCGACCGGGACGTCGCCGGGCAGCGCACCGAGAACTGGTGCGCTGCACAGGACAGCGGACATCCAAGCGGCGAGCGCGAGGCGTTGCATGGCAAATCGTCGTTTCATGCGTGGTCTCTCTCTTCCATCCCTAGCGCCGTTCCGACAACCACTGCACGAGCCGTTCTTGGAGTTCACCGGGCGTCTTCTCGAGCACTTCGCGCGTGATCTTGGCCGGGTCCTCACCGCGCGCGGCGCGGGTCACGAACTCGAGGACCGCATCGGGCCGACCCTCGATCAGGTAAGCGACGAGCGCGTACCCAGTCAGTGCTCCCCCGACCTCGAGCCGGTCGAGATCGCGGCGCAGCAAGTCCTCGATCGGAACCGCCGTGCCCGTAGAGAGCAGGTCGAACGCCTCCTGGATCCAATTCGACTCCGGCGTCATCAGCTTGCCACGCAAGTCGGCCGAGCTCGCGTCCGCACCCTCCGAGACGAACCACGTGAGGCGCGTGCCGACGAGTTCGCGCGTCAGGTACTGCCCGATGCCTTCCCAGGCCCAAGCCGTCTTGTGCGACACGGCCAGCGTGAGCGCCAGGACGTGACCGATCGTGTGCCGAACCGCCGCGTCAGTGCGGCGCACGGGGTCCTTGCCGAACAACGCGACGTTCGTTGAGCGCGGGATCCCGGTGCCCTCGAGACCCATGAGTCGTGTGCGCTCCTCGTCGGTGATGCCGGGAAGCTTCGCGAGGAAGGTCTCCTTCTCACCCGGCTCCGTCAGGACGTAAATCGTGTAGGCGCCCGGAAAGCGCATCTCCGTGCCGAGCGCGTTGCTGAGCAGGATCCCCGCGCCCTCGGCGGCGCGTCCGATCCGCACGGCCTCTTCCTCGGTCCCGCTCGACACGATGCGCACGTTCTCGCCTTGGAGGACGATCTTCCAGGCGATCCCGAAGGCCGCCTCGGCCTCGTTGGGCTTGTCGGGCGCGAAGGGCGCGCCGACCTCCATGAGTCGCTTCGCGTCGGCGCGGATCTTCACCCGCCGTTCCTTCGCCATCGCCGTCTCCGGCAGGACCCAGATGTCCCCGAGTTGGACGTTGCCGAGCCAGGCGTGCATCCCCGCATGGTTCGGTGCGAGGCTCTTGATCTCAGCGATGAGCACGTCGCGCTCGGCCACCGTGCGGCCGGCGGCTCGGGCCAGCGCGAGCAGCGCGTCGCCGTACGGAGCCGCAACCGCGTCCTCACGCTTGGTGAACTCCTCGAGCCACTTCTTGCCCAAGTTCTTGAGCTCGCGCGGGGCGGGCTCCTTCCAGGAGCCGTCGACGTTGCGCGCGTAGCGCAGACCCTTGCGCGCCGATGCGTCGTCGGGTGCGATCTCCAGCACCTTCCGCCACAGGCGGTCGCGCTCGATGAACAGTTCCTTCTCGTTGCACCAGGTCGCGAGCTGGAGGATCCGCTCGACCATGCCCGCACGGGCGGCGGCGCGCTGGGCCTCGATGGAGCCCATCTGTGCGCCCGACGGCGTGATCTCATCGCTGCCGCTAGGCGCTTTGCGCGAGGCGCCACCGGCCGTCATCGCGGCGAGACCCGGGGCCCCGAGAACGAGCCCAAAGGCAGTGATAGTGAGCGTTGCGGCGAGTCGGCGCACGGAGGCACTCCGTCTGGGGAAGGGTCGAGGATGTGGGGACTTCCTCGACGGGATCGGTTGGGGACTGGAGGGTGCGCGCGCACCCAGGACGGGGAAGGGCGAGCGCACACCTGCAACCAACGATAAGAACGGCACGGATTACCGAATCATCGTAAGCAGTCCGTTGAAGTCGCGGATTCTACTCCGGGATCGCCCGAATTCACGGCTCGACCGGCCCGCCTTGACGTCTCGTTGACCATGCGTGACGTCCAAGCGGGAGCCCGAACGCAGTCGGTGCGCGACCTGGCCGGCGTGGGACCGGCGCGCGCCGCGAAGTTGGCCGACGCGGGCATCCGCACGGTGCGTGATCTCTTGCGCGTGCTACCTCTGCGCTTGGACATCGCCACAGCGATCGTGCCGATTTCTGCGGCGCCGGCCGCTGCCCAGGGCCGTGCGGCCGTGCGCGTCGCCGGGACGATCCTGCGCACGAGCCTGGCGCGGTTCGGTCGACGTTCGATCCTGCGCGTGCTGTTCGAGGACTCGACTGGGCGAATCGAAGCACGGTTCCACAACCAACCCTGGTTGCAACGTTCTCTGGCCGTCGGAGCGCATCTCGAGATCCTCGGGATCCTCGACGGGGCACCGGCCGGATTCACCAGTCCGCGGATCGGGACGCAGGGGAAACCGCTCCCGCCCGCGGGAACGCTCGCGGTCGTGCACCCAGCTGTCGGCGGGCTCTCGAGCGATTTCGTAGGCGGGCTATGTCGCGCGGCGGCGTTGTCCAGCGCTGGAGACGAGCCCGAGCCCGTATCCGCCGCGGACCTCGCGCTGCTCGGAGTGCCTCCGCTCCCGCGCGCCCTCCTCGACCTGCACGCGCCCGCGACCGTCGGCGAATTCGAGGCCGCGCGCGGCCGAATCGCGCTAGAGCGCATGCTCGAGCTCCACGCGCGCCTGCATGTGCGGCGGCTCCGCTCGAACGCTGGCGCAGCACTCGTCGTCGACATCTCGCCGGAACGCCGCGCGCGGGCGGCTGCGGCCTTCCCGTTCGTCTTCACTGCGGCCCAAGACCGCGTCGCGCGCGAGATCGCTGGCGACTTGGCGCGGTCGCGGCCGATGCGGCGACTGCTGCAGGGCGACGTGGGCTCCGGGAAGACGGCGATCGGCGCATGCGCGGCCTTCCTCACGGCGTGGTCGGGCGGGCAGTGTGCGTTCCTCGCGCCGACCGAGCTCCTGTCCGAGCAGCACCACATGGGGCTCGCGCCGCTGCTCGAACGCGCCGGGCTCACGAGCGGCTACCTCTCGGGATCTCTCACTGCGCGGGCGCGCCGATCCGTTCTCGCGCGACTCGCCGACGGTTCGCTCGACGTCGTGTTCGGCACACACGCGCTGTTCTCTCGCGACGTCGTCTATCGTCGGTTGGCCCTCGCCATCGTCGACGAACAGCATCGCTTCGGCGTCGCGCAGCGTGGCGAACTCTTCGACAAGGGCGTGGACGCGCACGTGCTGCTCATGAGCGCGACGCCGATCCCGCGAACGCTGGCGCTGGCTTGGTATGGGGATCTCGACACGAGCCACCTCGACGAGAAGCCTCCCGGACGCGGTCCCGTGACGACGCGTTGGGTGCGCGGATCGAAGGAGGACGTGGAGAGCTTGCTCCTCGAACGCGCACGTGCAGAGGAGAGGATCTTCTGGGTCGTACCGCGCATCGGCGAGGCCGAAGCGGACTTCGACGTCGCCGCGGTCAGCGGACGACGCGCGGAGACCGCCGAGGAACGGCACGCGCGACTGCTCGTTTCGCCGCTCGCGGAGTTCGGCATCGAGCTGGTCCACGGGCGGATGAAGGCTGCCGAGCGTGCGCGTCGGCTGGCGCGTTTTCGTGCTGGGGAAGTGCGCACTCTCGTCGCGACGACCGTGATCGAGGTCGGCGTCGACGTGCCCGAAGCGACGGTGCTCGTCGTCGAGGGCGCGGAGCGTCTGGGGCTCGCGCAACTTCATCAACTCCGTGGCCGCGTGGGGCGCGGAACGCAGCCGTCTTGGTGTCTCCTGCTCGGCGCCGATTCCGCGCGGATGAGGTTGCAAGTGCTCGAACGCACTGCGGATGGTTTCGAGATCGCCGAGGAAGACTTGCGTTTGCGCGGGATGGGCGACTTGGGCGGTCACCGACAAGCCGGCGCGAACAGCGAGGGTCTCGACGAATGGGGGAGCGACATGGCGCTGTTCCACTCGGCGCAGAAGCTCATCGCGGAGGACGAGCGCGTGCGGGAGTGGTATGCGGAGCGAGCGGCGCGAGAGCTGACGCCTTGAGGGGCGAGCCGTCCGTCGCTACGACGGGGTACGGAGCCACCCACAACTCTGCCGTTTGCGATTCGACCCCGCGCGTGG
>JAYTBY010000839.1:0-5464 GCA_043736755.1 Planctomycetota bacterium
GCGCTGCCGATCTTCGAGAAGCTCTCGAAGAGCTACCCCGACGAGCCCAAGCCGCGCGGTGGCGTGCTCGAAGCGCGTCTCGAGATGGAGATGGCGAAGGACGAGGAGACTGCCGGCGCGAACCTCGCCGCGGCCCTCGCGAAATGCCCTGAGACTTTCCGTGAGAGCGCCGAAGGTCACTACCTCGCCGGTCGCGCCGCGGAACTCGCGCGCGATCTCGAGAAGGCGGTCGAGTGCTACGAAGCCTGTCGGATGCTCGATCCGACGCACCGCGCGAACATGTTCCGCTTGGCGTTCAGCGCCGAGCGATCGGGTCAGGACGACATCGCGCTCGACGTGTACTGGACGCTCGTCCGCATGTTGCCGGCGGACCGCGTGACGCTCGTGAACCTCGGTCTTCTCCTCGAGGACCTCGGTCGCCACCAAGACGCGGCCGCTTGCTACGACACGATCGCGCAGCACGATCTGACCGACGCGAAGATCCGCATGTACTTGGCGGACGCGATCTCAGGGATCTCCATGTACTACGACGAAGACATGGAGAAGAAGGAGGATCGCCTCAACCAGATCCTGCGCATCCCGATCACGGACTTCGAGCTGTCGGTCCGCGCGCGCAACTGCCTGAACAAGATGAACATCCTGGTCCTCGGCGACCTGGTGAAGCTGACGGAGCAAGAACTGCTCTCGTACAAGAACTTCGGCGAGACGTCGCTCAACGAGATCAAGGAGATCCTGTCGAGCAAGGGCCTGCGCCTCGGCATGGCGCGCGAGGAAGCGGTGCGCAGCATCGAAGCCACGCGTCGCAAGGTTCCGAGCACGGATCCGTCGGACATCCTGAACAAGCCGATCGCGGACCTCGAGCTGTCGATCCGCGCGCGTCGCACGGTCGAGACGCTCGGCTGCCTGACGGTCGGCGACGTGCTCCAACACTCCGAGGAAGAACTCCTCGGCATGCCCAACTTCGGCGCGACGTCGCTCGCGGAGCTCAAGCAGAAGCTCCACGAGATGAACTTGAAGCTGAAGACGAAGACTCCCTGAGGAGCTCGTGTACGAGTTCCTCGAAGGAGAGGTCGCCGGGCGCTTGCCTGCGCGGCTCGTCGTGGACGTGGCCGGCGTCGGGTACGAAGTCCTCGTACCGCTGTCGGCCGTGTTCCCGGAGAAGGGCCGCGTACGCGTCTGGACGCACCTCGTCGTGCGCGAGGACGCGCACCTGCTCTACGGATTCGCGGAGCGTTCGACGCGCGATCTCTTTCGCGTATTGCTCGGCGTGCGCGGCGTGGGGCCGGTCGCGGCGCTGGCGATCCTGTCGGGTCTCAGCCCGGAGGATCTCGTCACGGCAGTCACGCGCGAGGACTTGAAGGCACTCACGCGCGTCAAGGGCATCGGCAAGAAGACCGGTGAGCAGATCCTGCTCGACCTGCGCGACAAAGCGCCGCGGCTCGCGAGCGAGATGGCGATTCGCGCGGGATCGAGCGGTGCGCGACCGACGGCGGCGGCCACAGCCGACGCGCAGGTCGAGGACGCGGTCTCGGCGCTGGTGTCGATCGGCTACTCGGACAAGGAAGCGCGCAAGGCCGTCGAAGCCGCGATCCTGAAGTCGGGCGGCGCGCGCGATCTCGCGACTCTCGTGCGGACGGCGATTTCGGGCTGAAACGCGCGATGGAACCGATCGAAGGACCTCATCGCTCCCCCCGGCGCCGTGGAGCACGGCTCGCATCGAGGCGACCCCGTGCGGGCCGTGTGAACTCGTGAAGGAAACGAGCCCGCGAACCGAGAGAGACTGACACAGACGCCCGCGACGCGCGCAGAAGCTCTGCTTCCACGCCGCGCATCGACCGTCCGACCTTCGCACTCAGCACGCAGACATCGAGACGACATCACGCTCGTCCGCCCCCACTGCACAACCGTTCACGAATCCCGCACCGAACGACCGATGAGCCACGCCATGTCGAATCGCCTCCCGCCCGCCGAACACCGCATCCTGATCTGCGACGAGCTCTCCACGGCCGCGCTGGAGATCTTCCGTCAGAAGGGCTTCGAGCCCGAGGTCCGCACGGGGATGACCGAGGACCAACTGGTCGCCGCCGTGCCGGGCGTCCACGCGCTCGTCGTGCGCAGCGCGACGAAGGTCACGCGGCGCGTCATCGAGGCTTCGGATCGCCTGCGCGTCGTCGGTCGCGCGGGTGTCGGCGTCGACAACGTCGATCAGGACGCTGCGACGGAACGCGGCGTCGTCGTGATGAACACGCCGACCGGGAACACGGTCACGACGGCCGAGCTCGCGATCGCGCTCATCGTCTCGCTCGCGCGCCACGTGCCGCGCGCCGACGCGCTGATGAAGAGCGGTCAGTGGACGAAGAAGGGCCTCACCGGCACGGAACTGACGGGCAAGACCCTCGGCGTCGTCGGTTTCGGCCGCATCGGACGCGTCGTCGCCGAGCGTGGACTGGGCTTGCGCATGAAGGTGCTCGCGCACGATCCGTTCCTCGCTCCCGGCGCGTCGACACCGAACGGCATCGAGATCGTCGACCTCGAGCGCCTGCTCGCGCGCTCGGATTTCGTGACCCTGCACGTCCCCTTCTCCGACGCGACGAAGAACTTGATCTCGAAGGAGCGCATCGCGCTCATGAAAAAGGGTGCGCGACTCGTGAACGCCGCGCGCGGTGGGCTCGTCGACGAAGCGGCGCTGCTCGAAGCGCTCGAGAAGGGTCATCTCGCGGGTGTCGCGCTCGACGTGTTCGAAGAAGAGCCGCCCAAGAAGGACTCGAAGCTCGTCGCCCGCCCCGACGTGATCGCGACGCCGCACCTCGGTGCTTCGAGCCACGAAGCGCAGCACCAAGTCGCGGTCGACGTCGCTGAGCAGATCTGCGACTTCTTCATCAGCGGGGTAGCGAACAACGCGACGAACGTGCCGGCCGTCGGCGCAGACGCCTTGCGTGAACTCGCGCCGTGGGTGCTGCTCTCCGAGAAACTCGGCGCGTTCCTGGCGCAGGTCTCGGCGAAGCCCGTGCGCAAGCTCGAGCTCACGATCTCGGGTGAGCTCGCGAAGCAGGACGCGCGGCACGTGCAGCTCGCGGTGCTCGTCGGATTGCTGAAGAACCAAGGCGCGGATCCGAGCGTGAACTTCGTCAACGCGCCGCTGCTCGCACGCGAACGCGGACTGGTGCTCTTCGAAGCGCGCGGTCCCGAAGACCTCGGCTTCCAATCGAGCATCACCGTGCGCGCCAGCGGCGACGAAGGTACGCGTTCGCACACCGTGACCGGCACGGTGCTCGGCAAGAAGCCGATGATCGTCGGCTTCGACGGTTTGCGTCTCGACCTCGAGCCGAAGGGTCCGGTCCTCATCACGCGCCACGACGACCAACCGGGCGTCGTTGGGTTGCTCGGCACGGTGCTCGGCAACCACCGCGTGAACATCCGCCGCATCGAACTCGGACCCGCGACCGAGATGACGCCCGCGGGCGTCGGTCTCGCGACGGGGATCCTGTCGCTGTACGAGGAACCGTCGGCGTCGGTGTTGTCGAGCCTGCGCGGCCTCGAGCCGGTGCGCGAAGTGCGGCTCGTGCGGCTCTGAACGTCGCGAACGGAAGGAAAGGCCGTGAGTTCATCGAGCGCGGCCTCTCGCACTCGAGTCACGGCAATTCGCGAGCGCTCGTGATCACCTCTGGAGCAGGGCGGCGACGTGGAGTCATCGCGCGCCACTCGTCAGACTGCATCGAATGGCCCACCTCGATCCCGACGCGCGGTCGACGACGCGTTCCATTGTGCTCGGCATCGCGCTCGGTGTCGGATACGGCCTGTTTTTTCGCCTGATGGCGAGCCCCGGCAACAACGGCTTCATCGGCCCGATGTCGCTGACCTTCCTGGCGCTCGTTCCTTTCGGGATGGGCTTCGCGACGGTTTTCCCGAACAAGACTCCGTCGCTGATGGAGGCCATCTTCCTTCCCTGGCTCGGCTGCGGGATCTCGACCGTGATCACGATGGTCATCGGCTGGGAGGGAGCAATTTGTGTCGCGATGCTGGCGCCACTGATGCTCGTAGCGAGTTCCGTCGGCGGACTGATCGCCTACTTCGCGCGCCGAGCGAGCCGTGGCGGAGCGGCTGCAGCGATCCTCTTCGTCCCGTTCGCGACGGGCCCGCTCGAGCGCCGCGTCGAGGCACCGATCGACGTGCGCCGCGTCGCGACGTCGATCGAGATCGACGCGAGCCCCGACGTCGTGTGGTCGCAGATCGAGTCCGTGCCCGAGATCCAGCCCGAGGAGGAGCCGTTCGCGCTCTATCGCGCGATGGGATTCCCGCGTCCCCTCTCGGCCGTGATCGACCGGCCTGGCGTCGGCGGCGTGCGGCAAGCGCGCTTCGAAGGCGGCGTGCTCTTCCTCGAGGTCGTCACGGACTGGCAACCCGGTCGTCGACTCGCGTTCACGATCGACGCGCAGGAGCACTTGATCCCGCCGACGACGCTCGACGAACACGTGACGATCGGCGGACCGTACTTCGACGTGTTGACCGGCACGTACGAGATCGAAGCACGCGCGGATGGCCGTGTCGTGCTGCACCTCGCGAGCGAGATGCGCGTGTCGACGACCTTCAACCTATACGCCGGTTGGTGGGCCGACCGCGTGATGGCGAGCATCCAGGATCACATCCTCGGACTCGTGAAGGCGCGCAGTGAGCGGATCGCGGCGGCGGCGCGCGAGCGGTGATCCGTCCCGCCGTCGGGTGTGTGAGGCTCTAGATCCGGCACGGTCGTGCTTGATCGTCGCGGACACCGACCGTCGGCGCTCGTGAGCCCGGAGTCAGGCGTATTCCTCCCGAATCAAGTCGTCCATCCGTCGGGACCGTCCCCGAGGCATGAAGCAGGGCTGCTCCGTAGATGCTCGAGGAAGTGCGTGACGCGGCCAACCATGCCGGACGCGGCAGTGAGCGTGGGTGGCCGCGGTCGCAAGCTGTGCCCAATCAAGTCGTCCATCCGTCGGGACCGTCGCCGAGGCATGAAGCAGGGCTTCTTCGTAGTCTCGGCGGAGCGATGCGGACCCTCGGTGCTCGCGCACAGTGAAGCCTCGGCATCGCTCGAGAGCGGAGATCCACGAGGATCAGCGGGTCATCGTGCTGCCGCGTAGACAATCGCAGCCCGAATGTCCTCGAGGCGAAGGGATGGGAAGTCCGCGAGGATCTGGTCCTCGGTCATTCCGCCCGCGAGGTACTCGAGCACGTCGACCACGGTGATGCGTGTCCCGCGGATGCAGGGCTGGCCGCTCCGAACGCCGCTCGTGATCGTGATCCGGTTGTCCATGTCCATATTTCGTGCCTAGTCAGACCCGCGAAGTCTCGCCAGGCGAGCAGGCCGATCCGAGGTGGCGATCGGGACTTCGGTCTCGGGCAGACCGAAGATCGCCGCTCACGGCGAGGCTCGCTGCATCTGGGCGCGCGGACGCGCCTCCGCGCCGCGAAGTCGTCGTGTCGG
>JAYTBY010000840.1:0-5455 GCA_043736755.1 Planctomycetota bacterium
GGCTGGCGGTCGCGGCTTCCATCGGCAACGTGCTCTCGCGCGAGCTGATCGCGTTCCAGCTCGACGAAGCGGCGCAGGGCGCCCAGGACCTGAACGGCGACGGTCGCCTGACGCCGCTCGTCGTCGTCCGCCGCCGCGCGACCGGGACGACGAGCGTGCTGCGGTCGATCCCCGACGTCCGCGGGCCGTACGTCCTGCGCGACACGGTCGCTTTCCTCGCGTCCGAGCCCCGCTCGGGCCGCGACCACAACGGCGACGGGGACCTGCAGGACGCCGCGCTGCACACGTGGTCCGCGGCGACGGAGATCGCGACGAATCACGGGCTCGCCGTCGAGGGCGGTCAGCTCGGCGTCGCGCGCGACGGGATCGTCTTCCGTGTGCGCGAGATCCTGCAAGGCGCCGATCTCAACGCGGACTCCGACACGAACGACCGCCTGGTGCACCTCCTGCGTCGGTGACGCGGAGCCGCGCGGCCGTCTCGCGTCTCGCGGATGTCGCACGGCGACGTCCGCGGCCCTTCACAGCGCGCGGATCCGCTCCTCGCGATCGATCGCGACGAGCGCGTCGAACATCGGATCGAGCTTGCCCGACAGGACCTGCTCCAACGAGAAGTTCTCGTTCGCGCGGTGGTCCGTCACACGATTCTGCGGCCAGTTGTACGTGCGGATCCGTTCGCTGCGATCGCCGCTGCCGACCTGCGACTTGCGCGCCGCGGCACGCTCGCGATCGACTTTTTCCTGAGCGTGCGCCAGGACGCGGGCTTGGAGCATCCGCATCGCCGACGCGCGGTTCTTGCCCTGACTGCGGCCGTCCTGGCAGATCGCGACGATGCCCGTCGGCAGGTGCGTGATGCGCACGGCGCTCTCGGTCTTGTTCACGTGCTGACCACCCGCGCCGCCGGCGCGCATCGTGTCGATGCGCAGGTCCTCGGGGGGAAACGTGATCTCGACCTCGCTCTCCTCGGCCATCACGGCGACCGTCGCGGCGCTCGTGTGGATGCGACCTTGCGCTTCGGTCGCGGGCACGCGCTGCACGCGGTGGCCGCCGGACTCGAAGCGCAGCTTCCTCCACGCGCCTTCGCCCTCCACAGCGAGGACGACTTCCTTGAAGCCACCGATCTCGCTGGTCGAGACCTCGAGGTCCTCGACCTTCCAGCGCTGCGCATCGAAGTACTTGCGGTAGATCCCGTACAGATCGCGCGCGAAAAGCGTGGCTTCGTCACCGCCGACGCCGGCGCGGATCTCGACGATGACCTTGCGACGATCGTCAGCCGGCTCGCGCACGAGGGCTTCGAGGACTTGGCCTTCCAACGACTCGGCCTCGCGCTGTGCAGCGACGAGGTCTTCGGCGAAGAGCGGCCGGAATTCCGGCTCGGCAGTCGGGTCGCCGAGCACGCGCTCGGCCTCCGCACGACGCGCCTCGAGGTCCGCGATCCGTGCGTGGAGTGCGTGGACGGACTCCAACGCGCCCCGTTCCTGGAGCAACACACCCAACTTCCGACCGCTCGACGCGACCTCGGGGCGACCGATCAGGTCGGTGATCTCGTCGAAGCGCGCCGCGCGTTCGGCGAGGCGCGCCCGCACGGTCGGGTGGAGCGTCATGGCACGATCCGAGGGTCAGGGGAGCGGGACCGGCTGCGGGCCGGTCGAGCGCAGCACGGAAAAGGCTCCGCGGGGCATGAGCACTGCGTAGCCGACGCACCGCGCAGGAAGCGAACGGTGCACGACCAGGACTGCCCGGGACGAACAGTCTGCGCGAGAGGCACGTCGTTGCGAGCACGAGAACGAATGACGGCGCCCGCCGCATCCCGTGGGGATGCGCTGCGGGCGCGGGAGCCGATCGACCGACCTAGGACGGCGTGGAGGCCGGCTTGCCGTACTTCTTGTTGTAGCGATCGACGCGACCGGCGGCGTCCACGAACTTGTGCACGCCCGAGTAGAACGGGTGGCAGGCGTTGCAGATCTCGATGCGCATCTCCTTGACGGTTGCGCGGGTCGAGAAGTTGTTGCCGCAGCCGCAGTGAACGGTGCAGTCGAAGTACTTGGGGTGGATGTCGCTCTTCATGGCTCGTGGGCCCTCAATCCCGGGGTATCGACCCGGTTCGAGGGCCGAGAAGCTTAGCCGAGAGGGTCGCCGGGGACAAGCGCCCCCGCCCGTCCCAGCAGTTCCAGCGCGAGCCGGACGGGCAGCCCGACCACGTTGTCGAACCCGCCTTCCTCGAGACCGACCACGAACCGGTCCGCGGTCTCCTGGATCGCGTATCCGCCGGCCTTGTCGCGCCATTCGCCGCTCGCCACGTAGGCCGCGACCTCCTGGTCCGTGATGGCCCGCATCGTCACCCAAGTCCGTTCGCTGCCGACGTGAGCTGCCGCACCCGGCCGGGCGGCGAGCGCGCAGACCCCGGTCACGACCTGATGACGTGTCCGGGAGAGTTGTTGGAGCATCTGCGCGGCTTCGCGCTCGTCTGCAGGCTTTCCGAGGAGTCGCGTCGTGCCCTCGACCGCGACCGCGACGATCGTGTCGGCCGCCAAGACGATGCGGTCCGCGGGCACGCGTAGCGCGATCGCACGCGCCTTGCGCTCGGCGAGGAGTCGCGCGGCGGCGGTCGGTTCGATCCCCGGCGGCAAGGTCTCGTCCACGTCGGGGCGCTCGATGTCGAACGCGACGCCGGCCGCGGTGAGCAACTCACGCCGGCGTGGCGAAGCGGATCCGAGGACGATGCGTGTCATCGACGGCCTCAGCACGAGCATGTCGGCGCCGCTCTCGGAGGGCACCGTGCTCGCTCAGCGCTTGCGACCCGCAGGCTTCTTCGGCTTCGATTTCGGCTTCGACTTCGACTTCGACTTCGAACTCGGGGCCTTCGCCGGTGCACGCTTGGCCGATGCCTTGGCCTTCGCCTCGGCCTTCGCCTCGGCCTTCGCGTCGGCCTCTTTGCGCTTGGCCTCGATCTTGCCGAGGCGCTCCTTTTCTTTGTGCTTCTTGGAGTCGACCTCGGCCTTCTTCTTGTCCGCCGCGATGCGCTTCGCCTCGAGCGCAGACTTTTGCGCCGCTTCCAGCGCGAGTCGCTTCGTCGTCGCGTCGGCCTTGGCCTTGGCCTTGGCCTCGGTCTCCTTGCGCTTCGCCTCGATCTTCCCGAGGCGGGACTTCTCCTTCTGCGCCTTGGCCGAGTCGATCGCATTCTTCTTCGCGAGGCGTGCATCCTCCTTGGCGCGGCGCTCGGCCTCTTTCTTGTCGAAGATGGCGCGACGCGCTTCATCGCGGACGCGCGTGGCTTCGAGGCGCGACTGCTGAACCTTCCACTCCTGGAAGGCCTTCTTCCCGAACGAGCAGTCCTCGACGAGCGGGCACTCCTGACAGATGGGCTTCGCGAGGTGACACCAACGATCAGCGACCTCTCCGAAGGCTGCTACGAACTCGAGTTCGCGACCCTCGGGCACGAGACCGGAGAGCCCCTCCTTCGCGTTCTTCTTGCTGACGGCGCCCTTTTGGACGAGGCCGAGCCGCTCGAGGACACGGACCAGCGAGGGGTGCGAGGGCACCTGCTTGCCGCTCGCGAGCCAGAGGAGGTAGCACGTGCCGGCGAGCCCCAAGTAGGGCATCGTCGCGAACGCCTTGGTGCCACCGGCCGGGTCCTCGCGCAGGAACTCCAGGTCGAAACCGTGGTTCTTCTGGAAGATCTCCTGCAGGTAGTCGCGCGCGGCGCGAACGACCGGGAACAGGTGAGTCAACTCTTCGCGCGCGGTCCGCCGCTCACCGCTCGCGATGAGGGAGGCGACTTCCTGCGCCTGAGCGACGCGCATCTCGTTCCAGTCGGTGTAGGCCTCGCGCATTTTGACGAGGACCTTTTCGGCCTCGCTCTGCGAGAGATGCCTCACCAGCGCGATCATCATCCCCTGTTCGAGGAGGCTCGCTTCCTTCACGGGCTTCGGAAGGCGGAAGCGTGGTTCGACGCGGTCGAGAAGCTTCGGGACGAGGTCGGTCTTCTTGCTCAAGAGATGTCCCTGGAAGTTGCGCGGACGGCGGAGGTCGCGGTGGCTCGTCGGTCACGAGAATGGGCCCGCAGCGTAGCCGCAGGTCGGATCCGCGCACGCGGCGCGGACAAGGAGTCGCCCTTACCGTCGGGCGGACCGTGTCGAGCGCGACACGGTCGATGATTCACGGTCGATGATTCACGGCCGGAGTCGGGTCGAATCTCACACCCTGGGAGGAGCAGGCCGACCGTGAAGGCCCCTCGAGGATCGACGGCGGCCCGCCAGTCGGCACCCGGAGTCGGGTCGAGGCCGGTAAAGGAGAATCGCAGTGCACCTGAGGCAGACGACGCGCGCCCGCGACCAGCGCACGGCGCTCTACTTCTTCGGCTTCGTCTTCTTCTTCTTGTCTTCTTCCCCACCACCGGCCGCCGCTGCGGCCTTCCGCGCGGCCTTGCGCACGACGAGTCGCGCAGCCTTGGCCTCGACGCGGCGCTCCTGAGCGGCGTACTTGGTCCGCGTGCCGGCGTTCGGCTTGCGGCCGGAACGATCACGTTTCACGGCCGGCTTCTTGGGCAGGATCGCGAGGCGTCGGAAGAGCGACTGGATGATGGCGCTCGGCACGGCCCCGTGCTCGATCCACCAGCGCGTGCGCTCCTCGTTGAGGCGCAGCTGCTGAGCCGGATCCTTGCGGAGCGGGTCGTAGAGACCCAGGGTCTCGAGCGACCTCCCGTCACGCGGGAAGCGCGAGTCCGTGGCGGTAATGCGGAAGCAGGGCAGGTTCTTGCGACCAGTCCTGCGCAGACGGATGACGACAGCCATGTTCTTCGGATCGATCCTGGTGTTCTCTCGCGGCTCCCCGAGGCGGAGACGGGGTCTGACGGCCGACGCGTCGGCCGACCGGCGAGAAGAGGGCGAACAGGACACCCGATCGAGCGGTCGCTGTCCAGAGTCGAGCGCCCAAAACCCGGCGCGGGAGGAACATCGACGCGCAGTCCACACGGAGCGTGAGGAGAATTCACCGCTCGCGTGCTGCGGAGCAGCGAAACACGATCCGGGCAGGCAGCTGGGTCGATTTCTTCACGTGCGCTGAGCGGCGCAGGCGGTTCCGGAGGGCATCCGGGCTCGATTTCTTCGGACGCTCTCTGCCGCGCGGAGGAGTCCCCCGGCGGAAGGGCACGCTCGCGGGCCACAAAGGCTGCGTCGCGCGCGTTGAGGCTCGCGGCGCACGATCGGCCTGGAGCCCGGGCCGAGGAGTCGGTCTTCCGGAACCGGCATCGCCGCGGCCGCGCGCCCGAGCCACGACTCTCAGCGGTTCTTGCGCTTCTGCTTCTTCTGCTGCTTGCGGTCCTTCTTTGACGACCCACTCTGCCGCGTCGCCGAACTCCCCATCGGGCGCGCTGGCGCACCCGGGCCTCCGCCCAACATTCCACCCAGTCCGCCCAAGCCTCCCGGCAGCCCCGGGAACCCCGGCGGCATCCCGCCTG
>JAYTBY010000841.1:0-5445 GCA_043736755.1 Planctomycetota bacterium
CTGCCAGCCTCCCCCCGACGCCATGCCTGACCTCCGAAACGCTGCCGCCGCGCGCGGCACACTCGCGGTCCCGGCGCAACGCCTCTCCCCGAGATGGACTGCCGCTGATGCCGAGTTCGAGCTCGCCTGGATCGCGGCCGCCCTCGGACATGGGGCGTTACGCGGGGCTCGGTCTGACGTTCGCCATGACGATGGCGGTGCTCGGGGGACTCGGTTGGTGGCTGGATTCGCGCTTCGAGACGGGACCGTGGCTGTTGGTCACGGGGATTCTCTTGGGCGCGGTCGGTGGGTTCGTGCGGATCGTCAAGGCGGTCCCGAAGTCCATCGCGTTCACGCCGACGAAGCCGCCGCTGGAGGACGATCCGGTCGAGGCCGATCCGTGGAAAGATCCCGCATCGGACGCGCGCTCGTCCGCGCCACCTCGGCCGTCGAAGGAGCGTGCTGAGTGACGCTCACGACGAAGACCACGTTGATCGGGCTCGCAGCGGCGCTCGCCGTCGCATTCGGTCTCGGGGGTCGTGAAGGTGCCGGCGCTCTCGCCGGATTCCTGACAGGTGCCTCGATTTCGGGCCTCGCGCTGCTCCTCCAGCGTCGACTCGCGCGCACGCGGCCGGAACTGCTCGTGCCCAGCGTGATGGCGAGCTTCTTGATCAAGGCCTTCGCGATGCTGGCGAGCACGCTCTGTGTCAATTACGTCCCGGCCCTGAGAGACGCGTTCGACGCGGTCGCGTTCCTCTTCGGCTTCGCTGGCGCGACGTTGCTCGTGCTCGGGCCCGCCACCTTCGACACGCTGCGGTCGCTGGATTCTGGCCGAAAGAACACCGTTTCGAGCGTGGGAGAGGCTCGTCCTTCGTGAAACTCGTTCGCCCGATCCTCATCCTCGCCGTGATCTTCGCCGCGATCTTCTTCGCTGCGGCCTACACGCCGCACCACGATGGCGGGAACGCGTTCATCACGCTGTTCGGACACCTGGTGCCGCACACGCTCGAGGTCGGCGGTCACGGCGCCGGCACAGCGCATGCGCTGTTCTCGTTCGACGCGTTCGGACCGTTCGCGGCTGGCGACGGCGATCCCTACAAGGCCGGCGCGCAGATCGCGCTGTCGAACCTCCAGGTCTTCCAGATCGCAGCGATCCTGATCCTGGTCATCGCCTTCTCGGGTGTGCCGAGTTATCTCCGCACAGGAAACGGCGACTATCTGTCGCGCATGTTCGCCGGCTTCGCGTTGTGGGTTCGCGACGAGATGGTCTACCCGGTCATGGGGCGCGAGGTCGGCCGGAAGTTCCTGCCGTTCCTCTACACGCTCTTCTTCTTCATCCTGTTCATGAACTTGCTGGGCCTCTTGCCCGGCGCTTCGACCGCGACCGCCAGCGTCTTCGTGACCGGCGGACTCGCGACGATCACGCTGCTCGTCATGTTCTTCGGCGGGATGGTGGCACAAGGTCCGGTCGCGTACTGGAAGAACCTCGTGCCGCACGTGCCGATCCTGATCTGGCCGATCATGTTCGTCGTCGAGTTCATCGGCATCTTCGTGAAGCCGTTCGCGTTGATGATTCGCCTCTTCGCGAACATGACCGGCGGTCACATGGTCGTCCTGTCCTTCATGGGCCTGCTCTTCGTCGCGGCTCAGATGGCCGGCAGCACCGCCGCGTGGGCCGCGAGCCCGCTCGTCGTCGGCTTCGCGGTCTTCATCATGATCATCGAGTCGTTCGTTGCGCTCTTGCAGGCGTACGTCTTCACGATGCTCTCGATCCTGTTCATCCAGGCTTCCATCCATCCGGAGCACTAGTCCGCGACGCTTGCGGAGCGGACCACTAGCAACGCCACCGACCGTATCGAGACCGACAAACGGTCGCTTCCGAGGCCCCAACCTCACGTCGCGACCTCTCCACTGACTCCCGGGCACGACGCCCAGTACCTCCCTAGAAAACGGACTCCTCACATGATCGCTGAAGGACAAGAGATGGCTCGCCTGGGTGCCGGTATCGGCGCCGGACTCGCGGTGATCGGCGCCGGCCTCGGCATCGGTCGCATCGGCGGCTCGGCCGCCGAAGGCATCGCGCGTCAGCCGGAAGCGGCCGACGCCATCAAGGGCAGCTCGATCATCATGGCCGCGCTCATCGAAGGCGCGGCGCTGTTCGCGATCGTCATCACGCTCCTGATCATGATCCTGCCGAACCCGGCCTGATCGTCGCGGGAGAAGTCCGGGCCGGCGCGCTGTGCGGCGGCCCCACGACCTCTCCCGAACCGAGGGTCTTTCACCATGTTCCACCTCCCGATCTTGGCCATTTCCGAAGGCGGCGGTTTCAACCCGCTCGACCTGAACGGCATCGGCGGCACGTTCTGGACCCTTGTCATCTTCGCAGTGGCACTCGTGCCGATCTGGAAGATGGTGATGGGGCCGGTCACGAGCGCGCTCGAAGCTCGCGACGAGAGAGCAGCAGCCGGACTCGCTGCGGCTGAAAAGGCCAGCGCCGAAGCCCAGAACGCCCGCGCGGCGGTCGAGGCTCAACTGCGCCAGGCCCAACTCGAAGCGGCGAAGATCGTCGACGCCGCGCGCGGTCGGGCCGAGGTCGTCGAGCGCGAGCTCAAAGACACGGCCGGTCGCGAAGCCCAAGCGCTCCTCACGCGCGCGAAGGCCGAGATCCAGGCCGAGCAGTCGAAGGCCCTGACCGCGATCCGCGCGCAGGTCGTCGAGGTGTCGCTGAACGCGGCCAGCCTTGTGCTGAAGCGCCGCGTCGATTCCGCAGACGATCGGCGCCTCGTCGAAGAACTGGTCGCCGGCGCTGCCGGTGCCAGCTCCGCGAAGGATCGCGCGTCGTGATCGTCGACGCCGTCACCCTGCGCTGGGCGGGCGCACTCTACGGGCTCGCCCAGAAACAGGGCGCGCTCGCGGCCGTGATCCAGGACGTCCAGCGCATCGCGGTCGAGACCGCGCGACCGGAACTCCGGCGCGTGCTCACGAATCCGCGCATCGACGTCGCGACGCGGCGCTCCTCGCTCGACGGCGCTCTGCGCGGCGCGCATGTGTTGACACAGAACTTCGTCGGGCTCGCGTTCGATCGCGGGCGGGAGGAAGTGCTCGTCGGCCTGGGTGCGGCGTTCCACCGGCGCATCCTCGAGGACGCCGGCGAAGTGGAAGGCGTCATCGAGACGGCTCGCCCCATGTCGCAACCCGAGGTCGATCGCGCAGCCGTCGACTTCGGTCGCATACTCGCCAAGAAACTGATCCTCGTGAACCGCGTCGTTCCCGAACTCGTCGGTGGCGCGCGCGTCATCGCGGGGAACCGCATGCTCGACGGGAGCGTCTCGGGACGCCTCGAAGGGCTGAAGCGTCGTCTGCTCCAGGCTCCTTTGCCTGGCTGAAGGCTCCGCTGCCCGGCTGAAATCAGCCGCATGAATCACGTCACGACTCCCAGCACACCCCGCCGAACGGAACGAACGAGATGGAACTGCGACCCGCCGAAGTGACCTCGATCCTCGAGAAGGAAATCGAGAAGTACAAGGGCGAGACGTCGATGCAAAGCATCGGCACCGTCCTCTCCGTCGGTGACGGCGTGGCGCGCGTCTACGGCCTCGACGACTGCGTCATGAACGAGTTGCTCGAGTTCCCGAACGGCGTGCGTGGCGTCGCGTTGAACCTCGAAGAGGACAACGTGGGCTGCGTGCTCCTCGGCGACGCAACGAAGGTCAAGGAGGGCGACACGGTGCGGTCTTCGGGCCGCGTCATCTCGGTCCCCACAGGAGACCAATTGCTCGGCCGCGTCGTGAACGCGCTGGGTGACCCGATCGACGGCAAGGGCCCGCTCGGTACAACGGCCGCCGATCTACGTCCGATCGAATCGCCGGCGCCGTCCGTCGTCGAGCGCGAACCGGTCAAGGAGCCGATGCAGACGGGCATCAAGGCCATCGACGCGATGATCCCGATCGGTCGCGGGCAGCGCGAGCTGATCATCGGTGACCGTCAGACGGGCAAGACGGCCCTCTGCATCGACACGATCATCAACCAGAAGACGACGGCCGGTGGTGATCCGAAGAACCCCGAGCAGATGATCTGCGTGTACGTCGCCGTCGGCCAGAAGCAGTCGACGATCGTCGACGTGTTGCGCCGCCTCGAGCTGGCCGGCGCGATGCCGTACACGATCATCGTGTCGGCGTCGGCCAACGACGAGGCTTCGATGCAGTACCTCGCGTGCTACGCCGGCGTGGCGATGGCCGAGCGCTTCCGGGACGAAGGTCGCCATGTCGTGATCTTCTACGACGACCTCTACAAGCAGGCTTTGGCCTACCGCCAGGTCATGTTGCTCCTGCGCCGTCCGCCGGGACGCGAGGCGTTCCCGGGCGACGTCTTCAACCTGCACAGCCGCTTGCTCGAGCGCGCGGCGAAGATCTCGCGCGACGCGCCCAAGATCAACCCGCGCTACAAGAAGGGCGGCGGCTCGATCACGGCGCTGCCGATCGTCGAGACGCAGGAAGGAGACGTCGCGGCGTACATCCCGACGAACGTGATCTCGATCACTGACGGTCAGATCTTCCTCGAGTCGGCGCTCTTCAACGCCGGAATCAAGCCGGCCGTGAACGCTGGCATCTCGGTGTCGCGCGTCGGTGGCGCGGCGCAGATCCCGGCCATGAAGAAGATCTCGGGCGGCCTGCGCCTGGGTCTCGCCAGCTATCGCGCTCTCGCTGCGTTCGCGCAGTTCGGGTCGGACCTCGACAAGGCCACGCAGCAGGAACTCACGCGCGGCGAGCGCTTGACCGAGGTACTGAAGCAAGGCCAGTACGTGCCGATGCCGGTCGAGCAGCAGATCCTGATCATCTACGTCGCGAACGCCGGTCACCTCGACGACGTGCCCGCGAAGCGTGTGTCGGAAGTCGAGAAGGTCTACCTGCGCGCGATGGCGGAACAGCACCCCGAGGTCGCCGAAGGGATCAAGAAGACGAAGAACGTCTCCGACTCGGAGCGCGCGGCGATGGACAAGGTCATCGCTGCGGTGAAAGTCCAGTTGAACACGAAGGCCAAGGGCTGATCCCGCTCACGCGGAACAGGACGACAGCGCCATGGCTTCCATTCGCGATCTCCGCAGCCGGATCAAGTCGATCAACAACATCCGGCAGATCACGCGCGCCATGGAGATGGTCGCGACGACGAAGCTCCGTCGGTTCCAGGACAAGGCTGTCGCGTCGCGTCCGTACTCGCGCGAGATCACCGGGCTCGTCGGCCGCATGGCGCGCGTTCTCGGTGAAGAGACGCAGGGTCGTCCGCTGTTCCAGCCCGGCGCGGGCACGCGCATCGCGGTCCTGCTCGTGACGTCGGACCGTGGCCTTTGTGGCGCGTACAACACGAACGTCTTCAAAAGCCTCGAGGTCTGGTTGCGCGAGAACAAGTCGGGGCTGCGCCAGCAGGGCCGCGAAGTCGACTACTTCGTGATCGGGCGCAAGGGGTACC
>JAYTBY010000842.1:0-12227 GCA_043736755.1 Planctomycetota bacterium
AGCACCTGTTCTGGTTCTACTCGCACCCGGCCGTCTACATCATGATCCTGCCGGGGATGGGTGTGATCAGCGAGGTCATCGCCTGCTTCACCAAGAAGCGGATCTTCGGCTACTCGTTCGTGGCGTTCTCGAGTCTCGCGATCGCGATCCTCGGGTTCATGGTGTGGGGCCACCACATGTACACGACCGGGCAATCGGTCTACGCGAGCATGGTGTTCTCCCTCATCACGATGCTCGTCGCCGTGCCGTCGGCCGTGAAGGTCTTCAACTGGGCCGCGACGTTCTACAAAGGCAACGTCGAGCTGACGACGCCGATGCTCTACGCGCTGGCCTTCATGGGCCTGTTCACGATCGGCGGCCTCACGGGCGTGTTCCTCGGGATCATGGCCGTCGACCGTCACCTGCACGACACGTACTTCATCGTCGCGCACTTCCACTACGTGATGGTCGGCTCGATGGTGATGGCCTTCCTCGCGGGCGTCCACTTCTGGTGGCCGAAGATGTTTGGGGTGATGTACCCCGAGTTCCTCGCGCGCTTCGCCGCGATCATCGTCTTCGTCGGGTTCAACCTGACGTTCATGCCGCAGTTCATCGTCGGCTTCCAAGGGATGCCGCGGCGCTACCACGTCTACCCTGAAGAATTCGGCGTCTTCAACCTGCTCTCGTCCGCCGGGGCCTCGATCCTTGGTGCCGGCTACCTGCTGCCGATGTTCTATTTGGCCTGGTCCCTGAAGTGGGGCAAGAAGGTCGGCAACGATCCGTGGGACGCGAAGGGGCTCGAGTGGACGATCGAGTCGCCGCCGATCACGCACAACTTCCACGGTCCGGTGGTCGTGACCGAAGAGGCGTACGCCTACGGTCACGACCCGGCGCACAGCCCGTCGAGCAACGCGCACGCTCATCACGAGGAGGCTCCGAGTGTCCGCTGATCACTCCCATTCGCTGCCGGCGGGCATTCGACCGCCGACGTACTCGCACTTCGAGGACCTCGCCCAACAGGAGGAGTCCGAGAAGCTCGGCATGTGGGCGTTCCTCATCACCGAAGTCATGTTCTTCGGGGCCCTGTTCACGGCCTACACCGTGTACCGGAACCTCTATCCCGAAGCGTTCATGAAGGCGAGTTCGCACCTCGACTGGAAGCTCGGCGGATTGAACACGCTCGTGCTGATCGTCTCGAGCCTCACGATGGCCTTCGCGATCCGCGCCGCGCAAACGGGCAAGTATCGACAAGTCATCTGGCAGACCGTTGCCACGATGATTCTCGGGGCAGTGTTCCTCGTCGTGAAGTACTTCGAGTACATGTCGAAGTACGAACTCAACCTGATGCCCGGTCCGACGTTCGACTACGCGGCCTTCGGTGAGCACGGGCCCCAAGCCCGGATCTTCTTCTCGATCTATTTCGCGATGACCGGCCTGCACGCGTTCCACATGGTCGTCGGACTCGGGATCATGACTTGGGTGCTGATCAAGGCGCGCAAGCGCTACTTCACGCCCGAACGCTACCTGCCGCTCGAGAACGTCGGCCTGTACTGGCACTTCGTCGACCTCGTGTGGATCTTCCTCTTCCCGATGCTGTACCTCTTGGGAGCGCACTATGGCCTCGGGCACTGATTCGCACGGCGGCGCGCACCACGTCCTGCCGCTCGGCGTCTACTGGGCGGTCTTCTTGGCCCTCGTGGTCGGGACGGTTGTCACGGTGTGGACCGCGACGATCGACCTCGGCCCGATGAACGTCGTCGTGGCGCTCGCGATCGCGACGGTGAAGGCCGCGCTCGTCATCCTCTACTTCATGCATGTGAAGTACTCCTCGAAGATGGTCTGGCTGTTCGCAGCCGCAGGCTTCTTCTGGGTCGGGATGATGATCCTCTTCACGATGCAGGACTTCGTCAGCCGCAGCTGGTAGCCGATCCACCCATGTGGGCCGGCTGTCCCATCCTGGGCGGCTCGCGCTCGCGGCCCGGCTTGGTGACCACGGAACCAAAACTCTGACACCGCGCGGTGCATCCAACGCGCGGTGTCGGTTCGAAGGGTCGAAGGACACGATTTCTTCCCCGCATGCCCAGCTCGGTACAGACCGTCGATTGGAGCCTGTTGCTCGTCGGCTCCGCGGTGTGCGCGTTGGTCATGCTCCTCGTCTGGCTCGTGCAGTCAGCGCGCAAGGACGCGACGTCGGCCGACATCGCCTGGGCCGCAAACTTGGGCCTGCTGGCGATCCTGTACGCAATCCTTGCCAGAGGGGACCTCGAGCGACGCGTGCTGATCGGAGTCGTCGGCGCACTCTGGTCCGTTCGTCTCGCAGGATGGTTGGCGTTTCATCGGATCGGTGCGAATCGACCCGAGGACGCGCGCTACGCCTCTCTGCGACGCGACAGGGGCGACAAGGCGAACCGGAACTTCTTCTGGTTCTTCCGGCTCAGGGCGCACACGACGTCCTGCTCTCCCTGTCCTCCCTGCTTGTGGCTTCTAACACTTCAGGTGAGTTCGGGCTGTTGGAGATCCTGGGCGCAGTCGTGGCGGTGGCCTCGATCTCCGGCGAAACTGCTGCTGACGTGCAGATCGATCGCTTCAAGGAGCGCCCGGATTCGAAGGGCAAGACATGCCGAGTCGGTCTGTGGCGACTGTCGCGACACCCGATTTACTTCTTCGAGTGGACCTACTGGGTCGGCCTCGCACTGATCGCCTGGAGCGCACCGCTCGGCTGGGCCGGACTTTTGTCGCCCGCGATCATGCTCTACCTCCTGTGGAATGTGACCGGCATCCCCGCAGCGGAGGCACAAGCGGTGAAGAGTCGCGGCCAGGACTACCTCGACTACCAGCGTACGACGAGCGTGTTCGTGCCCTGGTTCCCGAAGACGGCGCACTAGCAACATGTGGTACGAGACCCTCATCGGTCGCGGCGCGCTGCCCGATGCTGCGATCCGTTTCGGGATCAGGAAGCTCCCCGCCGAACGACTGCGCGACGAGGACGCGGGTGATGTCGAGGCTCAGCGTGAACGGCTACGCACGTTCGTTGGTTCGCTGAAGGAAAGCCCGATCGCCGTCCACCAGGACAAGGCGAATTCGCAGCACTACGAGGTGCCGACCGAGTTTTATCAGCTTGTCCTCGGGCCGCGACTCAAGTACTCGGACGCGCTCTACCCGACCGGGAACGAGACTCGCGCGCAAGCCGAGGATGCGATGCTGGCGCTCTCGTGCCGACGCGCGCGCCTCGAGGACGGCATGACCGTCCTCGATCTCGGCTGTGGGTGGGGTTCGCTGTCATTCTGGATCCTCGAGAAGTACCCGCGCTGCAAGGTGCTCGCCGTCAGCAACTCGGCCGTGCAACACCGCCACATCGAGGCCGAGCGTGACCGACGCGGCCTCACGAATCTGGAAGTCGTCACGAGCGACGTCAGCGCGTTCGCGCCCGGACGCACGTTCGACCGCGTGATGTCGGTGGAGATGCTCGAGCACGTGAAGAACTACGAAGTCGTCTTCGAGCGCATCGCGAGCTGGCTCGCGCCGAACGGCCTCTTCTTCACGCACATCTTCACGCACAAGGAACACGCCTACCCGTTCGAGACGGGCGGTACGGGCGACTGGATGGGTCGTCACTTCTTCACGGGCGGGAACATGCCGTCCGACGACCTCTTCCTCTACTTCCAACGCCACATGGTGCTCGAAGACCACTGGCGGGTGAACGGTCAGCACTACGGCCGAACGGCCGAGCACTGGCTCGCGAGCCTCGACAAGAACCGCGCCACGGTGGAGCCGCTCTTCCGCGCAACCTACGGAATCGGACAGGAATCCGCCTGGGTCGAACGTTGGCGCGTCTTCTTCCTGGCATGCGCTGAGTTGTGGAGCTATCGAAGCGGACAGGAATGGATCGTGTCTCACTACCTTTTCTCGCGCCGATGACTGCACCCGCTACACACAAGAGCCTTCCGAGAGCCCATCAAGGAATCACTCCGACGGCCTCTCAGGATGCTGCTGCGCCGCTGGGTGGCTCAGAGCCCGTGACCCCTTCGCGGGCACTGCGTCTGACTCTCCTCCGTTGGGTCGATTCCTGGGCCGGCGCTCAGGAGATCCCGAAGGATGCGCCCCAGAAGATCGACTGGGCGCGCTGCATCCCGTTCCTTTTCGTCCACGTGGCCTGTTTCGGCGTCATCTGGGTCGGCTGGAGCTGGTTCGCCGTTTCATGGGCTGTCGCGCTCTATGCCCTGAGAATGCTGGCGATCACGGGCTTTTATCACCGCTACTTCAGTCACAAGTCGTTCAAGACCTCGCGCAAGTTCCAGTTCGTGCTCGCCGTCGCAGGCAATTCGTCGGCACAGCGCGGTCCCTTGTGGTGGGCCGGGCACCACCGACATCACCACCAGGAAAGTGACCAACCCGACGACGTTCACTCGCCGAAACACCACGGGCTCTTCTGGAGCCACGTAGGCTGGATCATGTCACGGCCAAACTTCCGCACGCGGCTGGAGCAGGTGCCCGACCTCGCGCGCTACAAGGAACTACGCTTCCTCGATCGCTTCGACATTCTCGTGCCGGCGCTCGTGATGATCGCCTCGTTCGGGCTGGGCGCGGCACTCGAGTCGTGGGCTCCGACACTGGGGGTCACGGCGCTTCAACTCACGGTTTGGACCGTGATCTCGACCGTCGTCCTCTTCCACGGCACGTTCACGATCAACTCGTTGTCGCACCTGTTCGGATCGCGGCGCTACGAGACTCCCGACACGAGCCGCAACAATCCCCTCCTCGCGTTGATCACGATGGGCGAGGGCTGGCACAACAATCACCACCACACGCCGCGCTCGGCGCGGTCCGGCCTCGCGTTCTACGAATTCGATCCGACATGGTGGATGCTGCTCGGCCTCGAGAGAGTTGGCCTGATCTGGGACCTGAATCCCGTGCCCGTTCACGTCATGGAGCGCGCGCGGATCCGCAGTCGAGACTCGGATTGAAGATCGCAGTCGTCGGCACGGGCGTCTCGGGCATGCTCGCGGGCCGACTGCTCGCCGGCGAACACGATGTCACGCTGTTCGAGGCTGACGACCGCTTCGGTGGACACGTTCACACGCATGCGTTGAAGGACGGACTCCGCGAGGTCTCGGTGGACTCCGGCTTCATCGTCTGCAGCGACCGGACGTACCCGAACTTCCTGCGCTTGCTCGCCATTCTCGGCGTCGAGACCCAGCCTTCGAGGATGAGCTTCAGCGTCGCGTGTCGAAGAACGGGCCTCGAACACAACGGGACGAGCCTCAATGCTCTCTTCGCGCAGCGCAGCAATCTCCTGCGCCCGTCGTTCCATCGAATGGTGCGCGACATCCTGCGATTCCATCGTGAAGCGTCGGGGCTGATCGCCGAGAACGACGAAACGCTGACCCTCGGGGCCGTGCTCGACCGCGGCCTGTTCGGCCGCGAGTTCACCGAGCACGACATCCTGCCGATGGGTGACGCCGTGTGGTCCGCCGAGCCGGCAGAGATGTGCGAGTTCCCGGCGATCTCGTTCCTCCGGTTCTTCTCGAACCACGGGATGCTTTCCGTCGACGATCGCCCGACCTAGCGCGTCGTGAATGGCGGATCGCGCGTCTACGCCGAGAAACTCATGGAGACGATTCGTCACCGAGTCCGGACCAACGCTCCCGTTCGCTCGATTCGCCGCTTCGAGGATCGTGTCGAACTCGTGGTCGGAAGTCGTGCGGCCGAGTCGTTCGATGCCGTCGTCGTGGCCGCGCACAGCAACCAAGCGCTGCGCATGCTCGTCGATGCTTCGCCAGCGGAGCGCGACATCCTCGGTGCGATCCCCTACCAAGAGAGAACGTGGCCGTCCTCCACACGGACGAGCGTGTGATGCCGAAACGCAAGCTGGCTTGGGCTGCGTGGAACTACCACTTGGGCGTGGACGGCGGTGGAGTGGCCGTGACGTATTGGATGAACGAGCTCCAGTCGCTCCCCGGTCCCACGAATTGGTTCGTGACGCTCAACGATGTCCGCCAGATCGATCCCGCGAAGATCCTGAAGCGCATCACCTATCACCATCCGATCATTCGACGCGAGGGGCTTGCCGCGCAGAAGCGCTGGTCCGAGATCCAGGGTGCGCAGCGCACGTGGTTCTGTGGCGCGTACTGGAGCTACGGGTTTCACGAGGACGGTGTGAACAGCGCGCTGCGCGTCGCGGAACGCTTCGGACGCTCGCTTGACGATCTGGAGCAGCGCGATGGTGATCCTCATCGCGCTGCAAGCGCGCATCACGCCGCCTGTCAGGGCGTGAATCGTCAGGGCGTGAAAACGATTCCGCGCGCACTGGTCAAGTTGGAACCGGTGCCGCACGGACCCAGGCCATTGCGGTACCAAGCCTGGAAGTAGCGCGTTGCGGGCGTTGCGAAGCCCAGTGGCAGAGCCGGGCCCCACTGGGCGACACCACCGACCGCCGTACTCGCCCCCATGCGGCGTACGGTGCCACTCGCGCAGCGCAGTCCGTCGACAAAGGGCGTTCCAGCGCCTCCGCCAGCCTGCGTCGTCCCGGTGAACAACAACGCCGTCGTCGTCGCGGGCAGCGATGACGACGCGAACGAGAGGTCAGCTGCCGCGAGGCTCGTCGAACCCGTGGCCGTCAGGGTCGCTCCGAGTCCGGTCGAGTTCCTGCAGCCACGCGGAGCGATGCTCGCGTTGCCACACGGGCACACCGCACCCGAACCGTCGCCGAAACAATAGGCCGTCCCCAGCTCCGTCGTGATGCGTGCGTTGTCGATGCCGATCTGCCAGATGTCGAAGATGAAGAAGAACGTCGGATCGCCATAGAACCAGCGCACGACGGACACGTTCGTGATCACGGCGTTCCAGACCTGGTCTCGAGTCCCCGCACCTTGGAGCATCTGCCATCCAGCGGGAATCGTCGGGGAATTCGCCGCGATCGAGACGTCGAAGCCGGCCCATCCCGCACCAGGCTGCGGAACGAATCCGGGACTGATGAAGTAGACGATGCTGTCGTCGAGTGCGTTGCCCGGGGTTCCACCGTCATTCTCGAGCATCAGCGTGACCTCGCGCTGGAAGATGAACTGCGTCGAGTTGGTCACGAGATCGATACCCGTCGAGATCACACCGCGCGTGCGCCAGTCGCCCGTGAAAGCGGAGTTCACGCCCGATCCACTCCGTGGTTGTGGCGCGTAGGTGTCGAGCACGGTCGTGCGCAAGTAGTGGCCTGGATTCCCGCCCGTGGCGACGATCTGGTCACCGGCACCGAATGTCCACGCGCCCTGATTCGAGCCGTTCGTGAATCCTTCGGTCGTGGTTTGTGCGGTCAGCCCCGAAGCCATGACCATGAGCGCAAGTGCGGAGTGAGTCCAAGTCTTCATGTTCGTTCGCCCTCTTCTCGGTTGATTCTCGCGTGATTGTGCCCGCCGTCGTCGTGGCGTGGCCCCGTACTTCAGCGGTCATCGCGGCTCGGCGATGCGCTCCAGCTCGACGGTCGTGGTTGTCGCTCCGCAGGCGACGACGAGCTGCCGGTACCAGCGCGCGGCCGCGGTGGTGCGGCCTGGCAGCGCGCTCGTCCCCCACACGACGGATAGCGTTCGTCGCGTCGTGCCGGACGTCTTCGTTCGTTGCGCATCCTTGACCGCGTTTGCACACGGTCCATCGGCATCGAAAAGACACACGAGCCCGCCGACGTCGATCGTCTGCCCCGCCATGTTGAACACGTACTGTGTCCCCGCCGCAGGAATCGCGATGCGAAATGGCGCTCGCGCGTGATCGAGATCGATGACGCTGATCGGCAGGCCGGAGTGCAACGACACGGCATTGCACGCATCCACGGCCGGGTTGATCGATGGGAAGGTGCCGTCGGCCAGCGCTCCGAGCAGGTACTCGCTGGCCGGCTTGCCGCGCCCCGTCGGCTTGTATCCGCCGTGGCGCAGAAGGTCCCGAACTGCGCGCCTCACCGCCTCGTCGGTCCCGAGCGGCGCCACCGCATCTCCGCGCAAGAAGCTGCGCACGATGTCGGGCGTCGAGGCGTCGCCGAGCGGTGACTGGAACTCGCTCTCGAACGCGATCGGGTCCAGGGAAGGATGCGAGTCGACGTGGATCACGAGTGCGATCCTAGCGGGGAACCGCGTCTCTTGTCGGGCCGGAGGTGGGCTCCAGAGACCGTGGCGGAGATCACGACGCCTGAGCTCGGCGGTCGCAGTGTGCGCACGAAGGGGATTGTCCGCTCGCGCTTCCCGGCCCTTCCCGCAGTGCTCACGGCGGACGTTGCCCGGGGCCCGTCAGGCTCGTCGGAACGCCAGATCGCGCGCACTTTTCGCCGGTCTCCCCCCCCCACATCCGTATCGTAGTGCGGATTCGTCCAGTCCGTCACCGTCGGCCGACTCGGACCCGATCCCGATCCGAACAGATCTCGCATTCGTTGGTCCCTATGCTCCGCGCACTTCCGATCGCTCTCACGCTCGCCCTCGCTGCTTGTGCTGCGTGCCGCGCGGGCAACTCCTCCTCGATGCCCGCCGAACCGCGTGATTCACGCGGTGAAGCCTCGTCCATCGCCGTCGCGGCCGCGAACGAACAGCCTCGGGCGGTCGCCTCGAATCGCCCCGCCGAGAGAATCGCCGGCGGTCTCACCGAAGCCGAGTTCAAGGCACTCCACGCTGCGCCCGCTGGATCCACGGTCCCCTTGAAGGGTCGTGACCTCGAAGTCGGTGGCGCGAAGGCCTATCTCGCTCTGCCCGAGGGCGTGAAGGGTCCGCTCCCGGGTGTCGTCGTGGTCCACGAGTGGTGGGGCCTGAACGACAACGTCAAGCACTGGACCGATCGCATCGCAGCCGATGGCTACGCCGTGTTGGCCGTCGATCTCTATGGCGGCACAATCGCGAAGACAGCCGACGAAGCGATGGCGGCGATCCAGAAGGTCGACGATGAGAAAGCGCACGCGATCCTGCGAGCGGGACATGCATTCCTCGTGAGTGACGAGCGCATTCGTGCGCCGCGCACGGCGAGCATCGGCTGGTGCTTCGGCGGTCGGAAGTCGCTCGAGCTCGCGCTGATCGAGCCCGATCTCGACGGCGCGGTCGTCTACTACGGGAACCCGATCACCGACGCGGAGATGTTGACGCCGATGAAAGCTCAACTCCTCGGTGTGTTCGGTTCGCGCGACAAGAGCATTCCGGTCGAGAAAGTCGCCGCGTTTCGCAGCGCGCTGACCGCGGCTAAGATTGGCTTCGACGTTCGCGAGTACGACGCGGGCCACGCCTTCGCCAACCCGTCGAACCCACGTTACGACGAGGCGAACGCCGACGCGGCGTGGCAAGTCACGCGGGCATTCTTGCGACGCGTGCTCGTGACCGAAACGCCGCGCTAGGCGCCGAACGCATGCGTTGCGTTGTCCGCCGCGCTATTCGACGCGTCGCGGAGCCCAGATGCGCACGTCGAGTCGGCGTGCGAACACGAGGTGTGGAGCGCGGCCGCTGAGGGTGATCCCCGACGCGGCCGCGATCGTGTCGGCCTCGATCTCGGCGTGCGCGGGCTGCAGCGGCCACGGCGCGTGGTGGATCTCACCGCGGGTGAGTCGACCGCGTTTCGAGCGCGCATACAGACAGTAGCGCTCGGTGAGCCAGTGCCCGAGAGACCCGCGTTGCGCGAGTTCGATTGGCCCAGTCGGTCCGTAGACGCCGCGCCACGCAGCCGGTCGGGCGCCCGCGTGCGTCCGTTCGCTGTCGTAGTCGACGTCGTCACCGCGCGGATCGCAGCGCATTCGCGCGCGGAAGTACGGCAGATCGAACCAAGCTCGCGCGATCGCAACGGCGACCGTGCTCGCAGCATCCAGCGAGAAGAACCACACGCCGGGTTTGTCGGCGACACGGACGTACGTGCGCAGATTGAGCTCTGGAAATGCGTGAATTCCCGGCAGTCTGGGCAGTCCACGCAGCCGCACGCCGCTCATGCGGAACGGCACGACACCGATCCAGGCCGAACCTTCGTGCGTGTCGATTTCGAGCTCGCGCGGGACGATTTCGCGCACGGCGCTCGAGGGCACGGGCCAATGCGCGAACAGCAAGTCGTGCCACGTCTGCGCCATGACCCACGGTCCGCGAGCGAGCGGCCGAGGTCTGTGCCCGACTGGAAATTCCGAGCCCGGCTCGACACGCGGCGTGCTCACGTGATCCCGAGTCCGAGGCCCAGTCCACCTGTCACGGGGATCACGGCGCCCGTCACGAAGCTCGCGCGGGGCGACGCGAGGAACCCCACGACGCTCGCGATCTCTTCGGGTTCGCCCGCGCGCGCCATCGGCGTCGCCGCGATGAGCGCGTGACGCGTCGCCTCGGGAACTTTCTCGCGCACTCGATCCGTGAGCACGAGCCCGGGCTCGACCACGTTGCACGTGACGCCGTTGCGCGCGCCTTCGAGCGCCAGACTTCGCGCTAGGCCGTGCAGCGCCGACTTGGCGCTCGTGTAGGACGCTTGCCGCGGCGCGCCGGCCGAGGCCGCGATCGAACCGACGAAGATCACGCGGCCGAAATTGGCCTGCTTCATGCCGAGCAGAAACACCGCCGTGAGGCGCAGCGGTCCGAGCACGAGCACTTCGTGCACGCGCGCGGAGTCCGCGGAATCGACACTCTCGAGCGCGCCGTACGGCGGGAACCAGACCGCGTTGTGCACGAGCACGTCGACGTCACCGGTCGCGTGGTGCGCGCGCGCGGCGAACCCCGCGTCCGCGACGTCGCCGACGAGAGCGCTGATCCCCGCGAGCCCCTTCGGCCGTGCCTCCGCGACTGCGCGCTCGAGCACGTCCGCGCGGCGTCCGACGATCACGACCTGCGCACCGCGCCGCGCGAGCTCGAACGCGATCGCACGGCCGATCCCTTGGCCTCCGCCCGTGACGAGCGCGCGTCGTCCGTCGAGATCCCGCAGCTCGTTCATGTGGGGCGCCAAGATATCCGCCAAGGACGCGCGCCGCCGAAGTCGGTCGCGCGTGTAGCGTGGCGCGCCCGCTGCACTCCCCATGCCCCGCCTTCTGCGAGAAAACCCGGCTTTCGCGCGCCTTTGGCTCGCCCAAGTGATCAGCCAGGCCGGCGACTGGCTGAACCGCATGGCGATCCTGACGCTGATCGGTTCTGTCGGGGGCGGCGGAGCGGCAGTCGGAATCGGCCTGCTTTTCGGCCTCGAACTCGCACTGCGACTGCTCCCCGCGGCACTGCTCGGACCGCTGGCGGGCCCGATGGCGGATCGCTTGCCGCGCCGACTCGTCCTGGTCGCCACCGACCTCGTGCGCGCCGCCCTCGTCGCCTCGATGTGGTTCGTGCGCGACGCCGAGGACCTGCCGTGGCTCTACGCGCTCATCGCGGCGCAAACCGCGACGAGCATCGTGTTCGAGGCCGCGCGCAGTGCCGCGGTGCCCGACACGGTCGCGCATGCGGACCTGACACGCGCGCATACGCTCTCGGCCGCGACGTGGAGCGTGATGCTCAGCGTAGGCGCGATCGCCGGCGGCGCGCTCGTCCACGCGATCGGAATCCACCCCGTTTTCCTGGTCGACGCCGCGACGTACGTGGCGTCCGCGCTGTGCCTCGTGGGGTTGCGGCTGCCGCCTGTGGCCGCGCAGACCGAGCCGTTCCGGTGGCGCGACGTGCTCGTCCTGCGCGAGCTCCGCCGCGGCTACGAGCACGCGCGCGCCGCGGGTGTGGCGCCCGCATTGTGGGCGAAGACGTTCTGGGGTGGAGCGGGTGGCTTCCTCGTCCTCTTGTCGCTGATGGGGCGCGAGGAAGGCGCGGCGGAAGGCTCATCCGTCGATGCCGGCGATGCGGCGTTCGCGACGGGCATTCTCTACGCGGCGCGCGGTGTAGGGACGGGCGTGGGTCCCTACCTGGCTCAAGCCCTCTTCGGGACGAGCGACCGCGCCCTCGAGCGACAGATCGGCTGGAGCTTCGTCGTCGCGGCCGTGGGGTACGCGGTCTTCGGTCTGATGGAGAACCTGGCCGCGGCGAGCTTCTGGGTCGCCATCGCGCACCTGGGCGGTGCGACGTTGTGGGTCGCGTCGACCGTGAGGTGGCAGCGGCATGTGCACACGGGATTTCGTGGGCGGGTCTATGCCTTCGAGACGTTGTGGATGAACGTCTCCTTCGCGGCGGGCGGCCTGGTGGCCGGCTTGGTTTTCGACGCGAGCGGGTCGCTAACGATCACATCCTGGACCGTGGCGGGGATGGTTCTGGGGCTCGGAGCGGCGTGGAGCTGGCTCCGCTCGGCGCAGGGAGACTGACCCA
>JAYTBY010000843.1:0-5427 GCA_043736755.1 Planctomycetota bacterium
TGTCGTTCGCGATCGAGGCGGTGCCACTCGAAGTCAGGACGCCGCCGTTCGCATTCAACGAATTGCCACAGCCGCTAGCAAGCGGGCTCGCGTTCGCGCACGGACAACCGGAGTACGTGTACGTGCCGCAGATCCGCGCCGGGAACGCGTCGTACTCGTAGCGCACCGAGAAGTAGGCGTCGGCGGTCAAGCTGACGCTCGACGTGATATTGAAGGGTGCGCTGGCCTGCAGTTGCACGCCGAGCACGCGGACTGAGATCGTGCCTGCTCCAACGAATGTCGGCAGATCCCACTCCTGGAAGAAGTCGATGGCCATTCCCGGTGATCCATCACCCGATTGACCGGCGAACGTGTGCGTGATCCCCGAAGTGCCGCTGTAGTCCGTCACGCCGTCATAGGCTGGCAACAGGACACTCGGCGGGATGTACGCCGGAGTGGGCGGCAGTCCGTTCGCACCGGCTCCACTCCAGAAGACGAGCGCGCCCGCGAAGTGACCGCTGGCGTAACCGCCGACGCCGACTGGGCCACCCGTCGGGTTCTCGAAACCGACGGAGCCCGACACCTCGCAGAAGATCGAGACGCGCGCGGTGCGCAGAACGCCCAAGCTCGAATCGAATTGGGGCAGCGTCGCCGATCCCGTGCCGCCGATCGGCACGGCGAGGATGCTCGTCGCGTGCTGGACCTGTCCTGCGGCAGCGAAACGCACGGCGGCGGTGAGCGCGAGGGCAACTAAGACGAAACGCGGGGTACGGACCATGGAACTCTCTCCGTAGAGCCGGCTCGGGCGTCGCACGAGAATCGCGCGACGTCCGAGGCTACCACCGGAGCCACGGACCGAGCGAACGGGGCACGTCTGCCCGGCTTGGATCACTGGCCCTAGTCACTCTTCTTCGAGCCCCGATCGCGATAGTCCGACGGGACGGCCTTCGAACACGCTTCGAGTGCATCGCGCTGGAGCTCGAGCTTCTTCTCGCAGGCGTCGACGTCGATGGCGGACATTTTCAGACCGACTTCTTCCTCGGCGACACAGCGCGCGAACTCAGCCACGTCGACCGGCTCCAGATCGGACCGTTCGAGCTCGCTCACGGCTTCCGCCTTGGCCAGTTCGACCTTCGCGTCGGCGACGCGCACACGCTGCTCGGCGTGCGCGACGCCCGCTTGGCGCAGCGTGACGCGCCCCGTGCCGAGACGAACCTGCGCGCGCGTGCATTCGAGGTGAGCCCGGGTTCCGTGCAGGTGTTTCGTCGCGCTTTCGATGCGGGCCTTGCGGTCCGTGGCGTCACTCTGGCGCGCCAGCTCCAGCCGATCTTCGGCGGCGTCGATCTCCGTACGCGCGATGCCAACGGACTTCTCGTCCAGCGTCACTTGCTGCTTCGCGGTCTCGACTTCCTGCTTGGCGAGTGCGACGCGATCAGTCGCAGCGCTGCACTCCGCGCGAGCCTCTTGCAAGCCGTCGCGGTCGCCCACGGGGACGCTCATCAATGTCGCGTCGTCGATCGACGGGCGAGCGCCACTCGAGCGGTACGCGCTGGACTGACACGCCGCAGCGAGAAGGATCAACGGAAGAATGTAGAAGCGGGTTTTCATCGGAGTTTCCTGATGATCGAGGGGTTCATCACGGGCCTGGCGGGCCGACGGAGTCGGTGCCACGCGCGCAATTCGTTGCCGCACCACCGAATGCAACCGGCGTGCCGCCTCTCTCCGCCGTGACCTCGCAAAGGAATCGAGGCCCGGACTCGCCGCAGCGAGACCGAGCCTCGAACGAGGATCAGCACTCGAACCCGTAGACGTGGATCGACAGGTCCGTCCCAATCACGGGCTCCACACCAGTCGATACCCGTTCGAAAAGTTGAACAGTGCGGGCACCGAGCAGAACGTCGGGCTCGAGTCGCGGTACTGCACTTGGTAGTGGACCGTGCCCGGGATCAAGAGGTTGCCCTGGGCACTGATCGACGCGTCGAACGGCACTCCATTGCCGTACTCACGATTCCCGCACAGGGCCGTGCGCTGGTACAGGCGACGCGTGTTGCCACTGACGCAGCGCAGCCCGTCACCGAACGGCACGCCGGCGAGCGCGAGCGTGCCTTGGAAGAGCAGCGTCGTCGCGTTCGCGGTCGTCCCGGAGACGGCCATGTGCACGGTGTCGCTCGAGAGCGACGGATTGCCGTTCGACCACAGGATCGCGCCTTCGATGCGCTGGCTGTTCGCGCAGCCGCGGCCAGCTGCGCCGGAGTTTGCGCACGGGCAAGGCGTGCCGGTGCCGTCGCCGAAGCAGTAGCGCGATCCGACTTCGGAGAGGTGCAGCGAGTCGAGTGCATCCAAGTCGTCCGAGGGGGCGGCCGTGGCGATGCGCTGCGTGCGCAGACCGAGGTTCTCGCCGGCGATCCAGATGCCAGGGACGGAACCGAGAGGACCCGTCGGAACGAGGATGTCCGCTTCGCTGATCGGGATCCCAAAGAACGCGTCCGGCACGCCGATGATCGCGCTGCCGCGGCGCACGGAGAAGAACAGCATGTCCGTCTGTCCGGTCGTCCAGTCGTACGGCCCGAACGAGCGCTGGTAGCCAGCGACGCCGTTCTCGCGGAGCGCGAGAGCGTCGACGTCGTCCTGGTCGTTCGACCCGAGACCGAGTTGCAGCGCGGTCGCGTACACGGCCGGCGCGCAGCCCGGGCAGGAACGCAGCACATCGCCGCCGACGAAGCCGTTCGCGAGGGCGGACCCCGAGTTCGGAATGCCGGTCACGGGATCGACGAACGCGCTATCGAGCGAGAAGTACGTGCACGTTGCCGACGGAAACGCGCGGTCGGGCACGTCGTCGTCGATCGCGTCGAGGTTGTCGCCGTGGATCATGCCTGGCGGATTCTCGATCAAACCGGTGCCGGGGTAGACGTTGCCGTTGCAGCTGGGCATGCCGTTGCCGTCGATGTACCCGGTGCTACCTGCGAAGGGCGCGGTCGGCGCGAGCGGACCGCAGTTGACGCCCAGGTCGACGAAGACGTCGGCGCCGTCGTCCTGGCACGGACCTTCCGTCCACACGGCCGGCGGGGCGGGCGTGCCGGGGACGCCGAAGCTGCGCGTGCGCACGGAGAAGGCCCACTGACGCGCGCCAGGCGGGAGTCCGATCGCGCTGCAACGAATCATCGCGTCGAGACCGTGGCTCAGCGCGTCGACTTCGACACGACAGGGCGTGTAGGCCGGATGGCCGACGCAGGGTGCGTGCCAAGCCAGGCCGAGGCCGACGGGAAAGGCGACGCCGCCCGTCTCGACGATGCCGGGCGTCGGCAGCGCGCCGATCGCGGGGAAGAGCGGGTTGGCCGCGAGCAGGTCGCCTTCCGTGATCGGGGCGCCCGTGAACGTGTTCGGGAGACCGATCGTCGGACCATTCCAATCGATCGAAAAGACCGGGAATTGCTGCGCGCGCGCCGGGGCAGCGGCGAGAGCGGCGAACGGAACGACGGAGGCGAAGAGGAGTCGAGACTGCGACATCGGGGGAGGTTCCTGGTTCAAGGGTTCGGCGACCGGACTCCGCCTTGTGACGCGCACAAGACGGGCGTGGAGCGCAAACCAGGAGAAAGGTGAGGGCGCGGAACGTCCCGGGGCCGCCCGTAGACTCGCGCACCATGGTCCTCCGCATCCTCGCTCTCCTCGCCTGCGCGGTCGCCTGCCGCGCGGCTCCGGCCGGCACGCCGCTCACATCCGACACCTACGACGCATCGGTGCGCGAACGCGTCGTACGCTTCGACGCGGACTGGGACAGCCTCGGTCGGTTCCACGACGCGCAACTCTCCTCGGCACGGATCGCACGTCTGCGCGCATTCCTCGACGACGAGCGTGCGCAACTCGGCGCACTCGACGTCGCGCAGCTCGGACTGGAGGACCGCATCGACCTCGCCCTGCTGGCCAACCGGATCGATGGACTGCGCACCCGGGTCGCGCGCGACGAGACGCGGAATGCCGAGGTCGTGGCGCTCGTTCCCTACGCAAGCCGCATCGTCGCTCTCGTCGAAGCACGTCAGCGCGCCGACCCACTCGATCCGCGCGCGGCGGCGGATGAGCTCGCACGGATCGAGCGCGAGGCGAAGGACGTGCGCGAGGCGCTCGAGAAGGCGGCGACGTCCAGCGCCTCGCGCACACTCGGCTTCCGCGCGGCACGCAGCGTCGAACGCCTGCGCCGATCCTTGGACGAGTGGCGCGAGTTCCGCGCCGGCTACGACCCCTCGTTCGATTGGTGGGCGGCGGAACCGGCGCGTTCGGCGCTCACGCGACTCGACGAGCACGCTGCGGCATTGAAAAAGCACGTGGCCAAGCTCGAGCCCGACGATCGCACAACGATCCTCGGCGACCCGATCGGTCGCGATGCACTGCTGGACGAGCTGCGCTTCGAGAGGATCGCGCATACGCCCGAGGAATTGGTCGCGATGGCGCGCACCGAACTCGCTTGGTGTCGCACCGAACTCGAGAAGGCCGCCACGGAACTCGGACACGGATCGGATTGGCGCGCGGCGCTCGAAGCCGTGAAGTCACGCCACGTCGAACCGGGCGAGCAACCGGCGCTCGTGCGCGAACTCGCGCGCGAAGCGATCGAGTTCGTCACGTCGCGAGAGCTCGTCACCGTGCCGCCACTCGCCGCCGAGACGTGGCGCATGTCGATGCTCTCCGCCGAGGCGCAGCGCACGAGCCCGTTCTTCCTCGGCGGCGAAGAGGTTCAGGTCTCCTTCCCCACCGCGTCGATGTCGCACGAGGACAAGGTCATGTCGCTGCGCGCGAACAACCGCGCGTTTTCGCGTGCGGTCGTGCACCACGAGCTGATCCCTGGGCACCACTTGCAAGGTTTCATGAACGAACGTCACGCGACTCAGCGACGCTCGTTCCAGACGGCGTTCTGGACCGAAGGATGGGCCTTGTGGTGGGAGATGCTCTTGTGGGACCAGGGCTTCGCGCGCACGCCGGACGAGCGGATCGGGATGCTCTTCTGGCGCTCGCACCGCTGTGCCCGAATCGTGTTCAGCCTGTCCTTCCATCTCGGAACGATGAGCGAAACCGAGTGCGTCGAGTTCCTCGTCAGCGAAGTCGGTCACGAACGTCGCGCAGCCGAGGGCGAAGTACGCCGCTCGTTCGGCGGCGACTACGGACCGCTCTACCAGGCCGCGTATCTCACGGGCGGAATGCAGTTCCGCGCGCTGCACCGCGAACTCGTCGTGAGCGGACGCATGACGAACCGCGCCTTTCACGACGCGATCCTGCAAGGCGGGGACCTGCCGATCGAGTTCGTGCGCGCGCGACTGCTCGGCGTCTCACCCGAGCGAGACGCCCCACCGAGCTGGCGCTTCCTCGACTAGTGGGCTGCAACGAGACGTTCGCGAGCGGGATTCGTCCTCAGTCTTCGGCGGGCAAGGCGCGACGAAGACCGCTGAGATACGCCGAGGA